>JBDSIW010000418.1:0-3044 GCA_039917795.1 Verrucomicrobiota bacterium
CGGGCGATTGCCGTTTGATGTGCAGTTGGGACACGACGGAAGGCGATGTCGCGAGTTTCCTGGAAGATTTGAAAAATTTATGAGAGCGATGATGGACGAGTTGGGAAAACCCTTGAAAAAAGTGAACCCGGTCCTGAAGGAGTTCAAAGCATTCGCGATGCGCGGGAACGTGATCGATCTCGCCGTCGGCGTGATCATCGGGGGCGCTTTCGGAAAGATTGTCTCCTCCATTGTAAACGACATCGTCATGCCTGCCATCGGGCCATTGACGGGAAAAATTAATTTCAAGGACCGTTTTGTGGCGATGAATGGCCAGGTCTATCCGACGATTGAAGAAGCGAAGAAGCACACGTCCGTCGTCACCTACGGTAATTTTTTCCAGACTGTCATCGAGTTTATAATCGTCGCACTCGTGATTTTCCTGCTGGTCCGTTTTATCAACCGGCTGCAACCGAAGCCGCTCCCCGCCGCGCCCGTGATGCCCAGCACACGGGAATGTCCATTTTGCATTTCGACCATTTCCCTGAAAGCCACACGGTGTCCGCAATGCACCTCTCCCATTGGGGCATCGCCAATGCCTTAAGTTGAATTTACGCTAAGTCGCCATAATGCGCCGCCCGTCGCGCCTTCGCGGGAAAAATTTTCAGGTCGCCTTTTGCTGAACGCCCGCCATCAAGCGCATTAAATTGGGCTGCGAGAATTCGTCGCGCCGCAGTTCACCCACCAAAGCGCCTTTGCGCATGACCAGGATTCTCCGCGAGAGATTCATCACTTCGGGCAATTCAGAGGAAATGACGAGCAACGCCAAGCCCTGGCAGGCCAGCTCGTCGAGCAATTGATGGATCTCCGCCTTCGCGCCGACATCTACGCCGCGCGTCGGTTCATCCACGATCAAAATATCGCATTCACGGGCGAGCCATTTGGCCAGCGCGATTTTTTGCTGGTTGCCGCCGCTCAACGCGGCGACCAGCGACTCGGTGGAAGGGGCTTTGACGCGCAGGCGCTCGGCGTATTTCTGGACGAGCGCTTTTTCCTCCCTGCGTTTGATAAATCCAAACCGGCTGAGCCGGCCGAGCGTTGTGAGCGAAGTGTTCTCGCGGCAGTTCATCGTCAAAACAAGTCCCAGTCGCTTGCGGTCTTCCGGCAGCAAACCAATTCCCGCCTTGAGCGCGGCGTCCACGGAGCCCAGCGCCAGTTCCTTGCGTTGCACGAAAACTTTTCCGGTCGCTGCTGGATCGAGCCCGAACAGGGCGTGCGCCACTTCACTGCGCCCCGCACCAATCAAACCCGCGAGGCCCAACACCTCGCCCGCCCGCAACGAGAAGCTGACCCCGGAAAATTTTCCGAGCGAGCAGAGGTTTTCGACGACCAAGAGTTCTTCGCCCAGTTCGCCAGCGAGATGTTTCGGCTTTTGAAAGAGGACCTCGCGCCCGACCATCTGATGGATGACGCGTTCGGGGTTGGTCTCGGAGATTTTTTCCGTCGCGACATGGCGACCGTCACGCAGAACCGTGATGGCGTCACACAGTTGAAAGATTTCCTCCATGCGATGTGAGACGTAAATCACAGTGATGCCGCGCGCTTTCAGTTTACCGAGCAGTTCAAAAAGATGTTCGCTTTCGCGCACCGAGAGGGAACTGGTCGGCTCGTCCATCACTATAATTTGCGCCTGGACTCCTACCGCTGCGGCGATCTGCACCATTTGTTCCTGACCAGTGGACAGGCGGGAGATCGGCTCATCGACACTGATGTCGGCCCCGATTTCGCGGAGCATGGCCCGGGCTTGTTCGCGCATTTGCCCGCGAGTCACCCAACCGGCAGTTCGCGGCAGGTTGCCCAGGCAAAGATTTTCCGCGACGGAAAGATTCGGGCAGAAGGCCAGTTCCTGGTGAACCATCGCAATCCCGAGCTGGCGCGCGGCCAGCGGATTCGCGGGATGAATGACTTTTCCATCGAGAAGGATTTCGCCGGCGTCGGCCGTGTAAACCCCAGCGAGAATTTTGCCCAGTGTGCTTTTGCCCGCGCCATTCTCGCCAATCAGCGCGTGACAACTGCCGCGTTCGATCTGGAAACTCACCTCGTCCAGCGCCACGACGCCGGGAAAACGTTTCGTGACTTTTTGAAAAGCGAGAAAGCTCATGAGGAGTGGAGGCGACCTGGCTGCGTCGCGCTATTTTTTCAGCTCGGCCCGCAACCATTCGGGACGGTTGGTCGTGATGCCATCCACGCCGGCCTCGGCTTCAGTCCTGGCGAGGGCGGCGTCATCCACCGTCCACGTGTAAAGCTTAAGCCCGGCGTCATGCACTTTTTTGACAAATTCCTTGTCTATAGGGAAACCGGAATTGAGATCGAGCCCGTCGAGTTTCGCTTCCCTGGTCTTCGCGATCAACGCGTCAATCTTCGGAAATTCCCCGGTCTTTTTGTCCTTCGCCCAACCGACCAGCCAATAAACTTCGTGCTCTCCCATCCGTTGCTTGGCGGCTTTTGCCACTTCAAATTGAAAGGTGATCAAAGGAGTTTGGAGGGGCGTCTTGCGTGATTTTTTTAAAACCTTTTCCATCGCGGGCAAGGTTTGGTTGATGGTGCGTTCCTGCTCCGCCGGATTTCCGTCGTGGCATTTGATTTCGAGGAAGAACTTTTTTCCGTCCGGGATCAACGCAATCGCCTCAGCCAGCGAGGGAATTTTTTCGTCGAACCCTCTGCCCTTCCAGTCGCCCCATTGGCCGACGTTCAGTGCGCGAAGTTCCTTGAACGTCATTTCCGAAATCTTGCCGTCGACACCAGCGGTCCGCTTCGTTTCAAAATCGTGCATGATGACCAGCTTGCCGTCCCTGCTGAGGTGAATATCGAGTTCGTCTCCGTCGGCACTTTGTTTGTAACCGAGCTTGAAGGACGACAGCGTATTTTCGGGCGCGTCGTGCGAAGCTCCGCGGTGCCCGATGATTTCCACGGCAAAACTGGCGGAAGTTGATATAGCCATAACGCAAAAGCAGGAGACGAAGCGGGGAAGAAGTCGAATGGTCATGGAGGTATTTAGACGCGGT
>JBDSIW010000419.1:0-2605 GCA_039917795.1 Verrucomicrobiota bacterium
GTTCGCGCGCGAATCCCACGAAGACGCGCGCTTCGCTGGACGTGCTGACGAATTGCGCACCGGCACGCTCGGCGTCATGCGGGTCTGGGCAATGTATTCGCCCGCCATGACGTTCGCCTCTTCGCTCGGCATGGGCCTGGTTCTGTGGATCGGCGGGAACGAAGTCCTCAACGGCACATTGACCGTCGGGCAACTGATCGGCTTTCTATTTTATCTCGCGCTTTTTTATGAACCAATCCGGGGATTGCATGGCTTGAATCAAATGCTCCAGGCCGCCCGCGCCGGCGGCGAACGCGTTTTCGATATCCTCGACGCTAACACTGAACGCGCGGGAGCCAGCCGGCAGAAACAGTTGCACGTCAAGTCGGGCGAAGTGATTTATAAAAACGTGAGCTTCAGTTACGGCGAAAACAAATCCGTGCTCCGCAATATTTCCTTGCACGCCTGTCCAGGACAAATGATCGCGCTGGTCGGTCCGACCGGTGCCGGCAAATCCACCCTGGTCAACTTGCTTCCTGCCTTTTACGAAGCCATCTCAGGCTGCATCACGTTGGATGGACAAAATATTGCCGAGGTTTCGCTGGAATCCCTGCGCGCGCAAATCAGCGTCGTGTCGCAGGAAGCATTTCTGTTCAACGGAACCGTTCGCGAAAATATCCTGTATGGAAGGCTCGATGCGACGGACGACGAATTGTTCGCCGCCGCGCGCGCGGCCAATTGTCACGAGTTCATTTCCCGGCTGGCGGAGGGCTACGATTCGCGGGTGGGTGAGCGCGGTGTGAAATTGAGCGTCGGCGAAAAGCAACGCGTCAGCATCGCCCGTGCGCTGCTGAAGAATGCGCCTGTCCTGATTCTCGACGAAGCGACCGCCAGCGTCGATACCGCCACCGAGAAGTTGATTCAGGAAGCGCTGGAACGGCTGATGACGAATCGAACCAGCTTCGTCATCGCGCATCGCCTCAGCACGATTCGTAATGCCGACCAGATCCTCGTTATGCGCCATGGAGAAATCATCGAACGTGGCTCGCACGCTGAACTTTTGGAACACAACGGTCTTTACGCCAAGCTGGCGCGCATCCAAAACACCACGTTCATCGAGGAGAGTTTTGAAAAACTTGCGGCCGTGCGATAATTGCCACTGTGAATGAACCCGGCAAAATCCTGGTCGCGATTGGCGCAATCCTCGTTGCGGTCGGCCTCTTGCTTTGGTCTGGCATCGGGAAAAATTGGCTGGGGCGATTGCCCGGCGACATCCATGTGGATCGCGGGAATTTCAAATTTTACTTTCTGATTGTGACCTGCCTGTTGCTCAGTTTGCTCCTGAGCGTAATCCTGAAAATCTTTCGTCGCTGACTCCGCGGCTTTCGTCTCTCCATACTTTCCCTTGCCAAGGTGTTCTCTGATTCTTAACTTCGCTACATGGATTCGCAGTTGGCCCAGTACATCCCGATTTTAATTCTCGCCCTGGTCGCCTTCGGCTTTGCAGGTGGAACATTGGTCGCTTCCGTTGTGGTCGGAAAGTGGGCGAACAAATATCGCACCCGGACCGCCACGAAAAACACTCCCTACGAGTGCGGCATGTTGCCCATCGGCGATGGCAACTCGCGCATGTCGGTGAAATTTTATTTGGTGGCAATGCTGTTCATCCTGTTCGATATCGAAGTGGTTTTTCTTTACCCGTGGGCCGTCGTTTACCGGCAAATGCTGGTCGAGAACGCCACGCTGATTTTTGGCTCCATGATTTCGTTCCTCGGAATTTTGTTCGTGGGCTACATCTACGCGCTCAAGAAAAACGCTTTCGACTGGAAGAATTGAACCCGCCCGTTCTTGCGGGAGAATTCCCGTCAAGTCTGCCTTTGCCCGTATTAAAGATTGCTCCAGGTGGCCGCCCATCAATACGCAGACATGTTCCTACGAAATCCGCGTCAAGCGCAGGGACATTGTTGAAAACTGCCAAAAATGTTCAGCATAGATAGGAAAGCACTGGGAACGGAAAAAATCTGGTATACGATCCGAGGAATGAAAACTCATCAGTCGGCGCAGAGGCTGCGATTCCCCAAAGCTAAAAAATTTACGGTCTATCTCTTTTCCATTGCTCTGCTGCTGGTGGGCGGCGGGGCAGCGGTGCGCGGGCAATCCGTGCTCGACAGTTTCAATCCGAACGCGAATGGCATCGTCAGCGTCATCGTCGTCCAACCGGACGGAAAGATTCTTATTGGCGGCTATTTTACCGCGCTCACGAACGCCGCCAACGTCGCGGTCACGCGCAACCACATTGCACGCTTATATGCGGACGGTTCACTCGATACGGCCTTCAATCCGAATGCGGGCGGGACTGTCTATGCAATCGCCGTTCAATCGGATGGCAAAGTTTTAGTGGGCGGACAGTTCGGAACCATCGGCGGACAATCGCGCCCTCAAATCGGCCGACTCGATGCGACAACCGGAGCGGCGGATTCCTGGACTCCGAACCCGAACCTGGGTGTCGAAGCAATCGCCGTGCAGTCGGACGGCAAAATTTTGATGGGAGGCGCTTTCTCCACCGTCGGCAATAATACGCACGTCCGTATTGCCCGACTCGATGCGATAACCGGAGTGGCGGAAT
>JBDSIW010000420.1:0-3736 GCA_039917795.1 Verrucomicrobiota bacterium
ACCTTAAAAGAACATTGCCGGATCGCACTCCCCGGCACCTGACCACACTGGAAGCCGTCAGTACCTTTACTTATATCAAAGATTATATGCTAACCAATTTTGGAACAACTGACCTGACCTTGGGCGATGTTCAGAAATTAGTACGGGGCGGCAAAGACTGGCCACTTGGCGGTTTCCCGGATCTGTTGTCACCCCAATGGACAGAACCTTATTATAACGGCAGGTTAAAGTCAATTGGCGGCGATGGCCTGATCATGTTTGTACGTTTTCAAAAACAGGGCCTTCCCAAAATTGAAACCATCAATATGTATGGCGCCAGTGCAAAACCCGGCAATAAACATTATGACGACCAGGTTGACATGTACCTGCAACAAAAAACAAAAACAATGACCTTGCGCTTCCTATGAATCACGAGACATGATGGTGCAGTGAAAATTCCAAAGCTCGCCGCGTCCGATTTTCTCAGCAAAGTTCCCACGGGCATCACTGGTTTTGATGAAATCTCCGGCGGGGGTGTGCCCGCCGGCAGGCCGACCCTCATTTGCGGCTCGGCGGGCTGCGGCAAATCCTTGTTTGCCACCGAATTTCTCGTCCGCGGAATCACGGAATTTGGGGAACCGGGCGTCTTAATGACGTTTGAGGAAACAGCCGACGACATTAAGAAAAATGTGGCGTCGCTCGGATTCAACGTGGCGGATGTCATTGCCAAAAAACAATTGGTAATTGACCACGTTCAGGTGGACCGAAATGAAATCGAGGAGAATGGCGAATACGATCTGGAAGGACTTTTTATACGGCTCGGCCACGCGATTGATACCATAGGCGCCAAGCGAGTGGTGCTCGATACCATCGAAACGCTTTTCGGCGGCTTGTCGAATCAAGCGATTTTGCGCTCGGAAATTCGGCGCTTGTTCGGCTGGCTGAAAGAACGCGGTATGACGACAATCATCACCGGCGAGCGCGGGGATGGCACCCTGACGCGGCAGGGTTTGGAGGAATATGTGTCCGATTGCGTGATCTTGCTTGATCATCGCGTGAGCGGACAAATTTCCACGCGTCGTCTGCGCATCGTCAAATACCGCGGTTCGATTCACGGCACGAATGAATACCCTTTTCTGATTGATGAGGAGGGAATTTCCGTTTTGCCCCTGACCGTTTCGAGCATGGATTATGATGTTTCCGCCGAACGAATTCCGAGCGGGGTTCCAGAACTCGACGACATGCTGGGCGGAAAAGGTTTTTATCGCGCCAGCACCATCCTTTTGAGCGGAACGGCGGGCACGGGCAAGAGCAGCCTGGCGGCGCATCTGGCGAACGTGACTTGCAAACGGGGGGAACGCTGCATGTATTTTTCATTCGAAGAGTCACCGGCTCAGATTGTGCGCAACATGAAGGTGATTGGCATCAATCTGCTGCCCTATGTGCGCAAAGGGCTGCTGCAATTTCATTCCGCGCGCCCCGCCGTCCACGGCCTGGAAATGCATTTGGTCCGCATGCACAAAATGGTTGAACAATTTAGACCTGACGTCGTGGTGGTGGACCCGGTTTCAAATCTCCAAAGCGCGGGCAATTTGGACGATTCAACCAACATGTTGATCCGGTTGATTGATTTTTTGCGACAAAAACACATCACGGCTTTCTTCATCAGTTTGAGCACCGGTGGCAAGGCCCTCGAAAATACCGAGGAAGGCCTGAGTTCGATGGTGGACACCTGGCTGCTGCTGCGCGACGTGGAAACCGGTGGTGAACGCAATCGTTTGATCTACGTCTTGAAATCCCGCGGGATGGCGCATTCCAATCAAGTGAGAGAATTTTTGATCACCTCCGCAGGCATCAAATTGGAAGCAGCTTATCTGGGTGCGGCAGGGGTCTTGACCGGCTCCGCAAGACTGAGCCAGGAAGCCCGCGAGCGAACCGAGAAACAGATAGCCAATGAAGAATGGAAGCGCAAAAAACTGACCCTGGCGCATCGGCGCCTAGCGATTGAGGCGCAGATCGAAGCGCTGCGCGTCAGTTACAAAACCGAGGAAGAAGACCTCGCGCGCGCCGCCGCGGAAAGCCGGCGCCAAGAGCTCGGAATTGAAAATAATCGCTTGGCGATGGCAAAAAGCCGGAAAGTTCAGATGTCGGCGCAAAAAAAAGTGAACCAGTAAAATGAAGCCGCAAAAAAGAGCCGTCAGCCATTCGCCCGCCCCGGTCAAAAGACGGAAGCTCGCAACTGCATCCCCGACGGCCAAAAAAGCCGTCAAAAAGACCAGGACTGCCGAGCTCTGGAATTTGCGTTTATACGTCGCGGGACGAACGCCTAAATCAATCACCGCCTTTGCGAACCTGAAGCAATTATGCGAACAGCATTTGCCCGGGCGTTATCAGATTGAAATCGTGGATCTGGTCCAGCAGCCCCATCTGGCGCAAAACGATCAGATCGTGGCTTTGCCGACGCTGGTGCGGAAATTGCCGGAGCCGCTCAAGCGCATCATTGGCGACCTCTCCAATCTCGAACGGGTCCTGGTCGGCTTGGATTTGCGAACGGAAGCCGAAAAATCCACTTTCTGACTCGACATGCACTCAAAGAAATCCCCGGAAAAACCCAAAAAACCTGCGTCCGTTGTGGGCACAGCCCTTTTTGAAAACTTGTTGAAGAATAGCGATGCCATCCAGCACTACCAGCTGCGCCTTTACATTACGGGAACGACGGCGCGCTCGAGCCAGGCAATTGCGAACATCCGCGCCTTGTGCAATGAATTTCTCGATGGACACTACGATCTGGAAGTGATTGATATTTATCAGCAGCCGGCCGAGGCGACGAAGGAACAAATCATTGCGGCTCCCACATTGATCAAGGAATCGCCGATCCCGCCCAAGCGTTTGATCGGAGATTTGTCCGATCGCGATAAAGTGATCGTAGGCTTGAGTCTGAATGCAAATAGAGCGGCGTCCAAGGGGGTCAAAAAAACTGAATGGGTGAAAATTTGAAGAAAAAGGCACTCCATAAAATTCGCGTTCCCTCAAAAAGAAATCGCCGGGTCCCGGCGGTTGGAAGGACGAAGACAGCGAAACGGGCCGTGCGCGGACATTGGGTGAGCGACACGGAAATCTCCCGCTTGCGCGATACACTGCGCGAGGCGCAGGAAACTCTGGATGCGATTCGTTGTGGCGAGGTGGATGCAGTGGTCGTTAACGGTGCCAAAGGCAATCAAATTTACAGCCTGACAAGCGCAGAACAGCCCTATCGCATTTTCGTCGAGCGAATGCAGGAAGGGGCCGTGACCGTATCCGCGGGTGCCCTGATCCTATATTGCAACCAGCGATTCGCCGACATGCTGCAATTGCCATTGGAACGCGTGATCGGTTCCCAATTGGAGACTTATTTGAACCGGGACGCCTGGCATAAGATTTCCGAGGTGTTTAACGGCAACGAAGACGTGATCAAACACGAATGCCCGCTGCAACGCGCCGATGGCAGCACGATCCTGACAAACCTGACGGCCAATCCCTTACCGCAGCAGGACCAAAAAATCGTGTGCCTCGTCGTCACGGAGCTGACCGAACAGAAAAAACAGGAAGAACTGCGTCTGGGCAAGGAATTGGCGGAAAAAGCCAGCCGCGCGAAAGACGATTTTCTGGCGGCCTTAAGTCACGAATTAAGAACGCCATTGACGCCCGTCCTCATGACCGCGATCGCGCTGGAGCAGAACAGCGCATTGCCCGCGGAAGTGCGCGAGTCAGTTAACTT
>JBDSIW010000421.1:0-4096 GCA_039917795.1 Verrucomicrobiota bacterium
ATTTCGAGCCGATTCGAACGGGCCACCGCGCGTTCCTGGCGTCCCAGCCGTGCAACGATGGGACGAGTAATGCGAAAGATCGCCGCAACGTTCCTGGTTCTGGTCGTGATGGGATGTTTGTTCTTTGGTTGTCAGACCTGGAAGAGCCATCGCCGCTGGGCGAATTTTGATCGGGAGTTGAAGCGGCGAGGGGAATCCCTCGATCTGAAACCTCTGCTGCCTGGATCGGTGAGTGACGCAAATAATTTCGCCCGAGCTGAAGTTTTCCAACGTCTCGCCACCGGCCGTTCCTCGAACAAAATCGAAGACGAATTGTTCGGCAGATTTCGTTCAATAGCGGCCGAATCTGATTACAGTCATCCGAATAATAATTCGAACTGGACCCAGCAGTCTTTCCTGGACTTGCAGGCGTATTTGCAACTTCTTTCCCCGAATCCCAATTCCACATCGATTCAAGGCCGCAGTAATTCCGCCGTGGCACTGTGGAATACTCTTGCGCCAATTGAAGGATCTCTGGCGGCGATCGCAAAGGCTTCGCGGCGTCCGTCGTTTCAAATCATTACCAACCGCGACGCGAGTGCGGTTTATCAATCGGAGAGCCGAGAAACCTCCGCGACGCTCGAATTGAATTATGTTTTTCAACTCCGCGCCTCTGTTTTGTTGGCGCTGGATCGCGCTCCTGAAGCTGCCGAAGATGTTCTGACGAGTGTGCGACTGGCAAAACTTGCGCGACAATCGCCGGACCAGAAAAGTTCCATACGCGCGCAGGTGATGCTGGCCCGCTCGCTCCAGCCGCTCTGGGAAGGATTGGCGAAAAATAATTGGACCGAGCCTCAACTGGCGGGTTTCCAAGAGGAGCTTTCCGCCTTCAATTTGCTGGCCGATCACACCAACACGATTCAACGCATTGCGTTGGCCTACATCGAAACCTGGCGGTTAAGGGCAGAAGGAAAGACTGACAAGGATTTCGCCAGGCAAAGAAGTGGGTCAGGCGGAGGCGAAGTGGATCCTCACTGGCAACCGAGCGCGTGGTGGCTGGAAAACGCGATGGAGCTTTATCGAATCGCCGCGCATGAGATTTCGCGCGTCGATGCCTCCGCCGGGAGGGCGGAAAGTAATTTCCAAGGGACCGACTTGAGCGGAATAACACTCGACCAGGATGCCATGACGGTTTTTCAGCAAAACATCTGGAGCGCAGGACCAACGCTGGTTTCCTACGCGCAAACGGTGGTGAACCAGGCGATCATCGCCTGTGCCCTCGAACGATACCGGCTGGCGCACGACAGTTTTCCTGAAACCTTGATGCCATTGCTTGGCGAATTCATGGTGAAGATTCCCAACGATGTATTGCGCGGCGCGCCGATGTTCTATTACCGCTACGAGACCAACAAATACGTTCTGCGAGGCATCGGCCCGAACGGGGTCATCGATCAGCGAATCAAGCCCCTCTCCGACGATTGGATTTGGACCTTTGCACCACTGACGACAAACGCGGTGCCCAAACGGGGAGCGGTTCGCGTCATTCAGCGAAAATAATTTAATATCTACAAGGGGTGAATTTGTGGGGACGAAGAAGTTCTTGGCGCGATTGAAGAAACCTTTCACCAGATTTCTCGGCAACCTGAGTGTGGAATGGTTTTTCGCACACGCAATTTGATGCTGCAAAGGTTGAGAATGTTGCCCGTGAACGGATTTCGCAACTACCTCGTATTTTACCGCGATGACGGAGAAAGTATCCGCGTGCTTTATGTTGTTCGTGGCGCAAGGCATTTGATCCGTTTGTTTCAACACGAGCCGCGCACGTAATCTGGCAACGCTGGATGAATCGCTCGCGAAAACTTTCGTCAGCGGAGCGAACCTCGTTCAGTTGATCCGCTGAACAACGCGGGGGATTTGCGAGTTGCCTTTGCCGAAACAATTTGGTCGGTGTCCATCGGCTCGCACGATATTTACAAAAATTGAGGCGTGAGGAAAAGGCCGGTTGGCCAGGCGATGCGGAAAAGTCGCAACCGCATTTTGCTACGATTTCCCAAGGTAGCTCGCGGCTCGCAAAGGCTGGAATCGCGTGACGATTCACGGATCCTTGAACTTGAACCTCGCGCAAGGACGCAACGGGCGAAAGGACTGCGTAACCGGCGCTTGAGGAACCCTACTTCGCAGATTTTGAATGCCTGGGTGGCGGGTCGGAAATGCTGACGATATGCAGGGCATCAACGACGTGTGTGGAATCGCGTTTATCCACAATGGCAACCACACCTTTGCCCACGGCAATGAAATCGCGATGCGGCACGGAGAACTGGCGTCCGTCCGAAAGATGAATCACAAACGGTGAAAACGGGCCGCTGAGTCGGTCACGAAGAGGATTCAGATTCAACATAACGTCATGTTAAAATGTTTTGCGGCAGCGGTCAATCCGCGACCCGAATCTTGTCCTCCAGCCTGAGGTTGCGCCGATGCCATCGGGGCTGCCTTGGGAAACGTGTTCAGATTATTACCACCGCAACGCGATGGCGGATGGATCCGTTTTTGAGACGATTTCTCAAGGCAGCTCGCGGCTCGCCATCCCGCAGACGTGGGACTGGAATCGCGGCGCGATTCTCGGAACTTGAACTTAAAATCCCGGTGAGGTCGCGAAAAAGCACAATACTATTGCTCGACCCGTTTACGATATTTACAAAGGTTGAATTTCCGGGCCGAACACGTTCTTGGCGCGGTTGAAGAAACGAACAGATTTTCCGGCAACCTGATTGCGGAATGATTTTTTGCACGCGCAACCCGGTGCTGCAAAGGTTGAGAATGTTGCCCGTGAACGGATTTTGCAACCACCTCATATTTTATCGTGATGACGGAGAAAGTATCCGCGTGCTTTACGTTGTTCATGGCGCAAGGCATCTGCTCCGTTTGTTTCAGCACGAGCCGCGCACGTAATCTTTCGCGGATGAAACGAATTGGTTTAGTTGATTCGTTGAGTCTCGATTCGAACCTTCATCCCGCTGCTTGCCCGAAACATTTTTTTGTGCATAATTAAACCCATGAGCGCACAGCAAGTCATCGAAGAATTCAAAGGACTGCCGCCTGCCGAACGCGCCAAAGTCGCCAAGTTCGTCATGGAACAGGAACAATACGATGCATGGGTGCCGGAGTCTTTCAAACAAGGGATGGCCGACGCGGAAGCTGGACGCTTTGTGGATATGGAAACGGTTTTGAGTGGAGCGAAGCCGCCTTCGCGCCGGCGTAAATGAACTACCGCTTCAAGCCTACCCAACAATTTTGGGAAAGCTTTTACGATCTGTCTTCCAGACAGAAAGAATCCACGCGGCAGACATGGAAAATCTTCAAGCAGAATCCTTTTGATCCCCGGTTGCGCACCCATAAAATCCACCGCCTTTCGGCTCAGTATGGGCGAACCATCTATGCCGTGGAAATAGAAGGCGACTTGCGCGCCGTTTTCTACATTGAGCGCGATTGCGTTGTCACGGTGGACATCGGCACGCACGAGATTTACAAAGGTTGAATTGCTCGGAAAATGAGTCCGCGAAAACTTTCGGCTTGGAATAAATACTCTAGACTGACCCCTTTCAGCCACGACTTGCATCAGAAATAATTACCTTAACCATGCAGCGGGAATTCGGTTTTGAAGTGTCCACCGGCTTTGCTCAGGTCAACCCCGCGTTCAGTGACAATATAATCAGTTCTCAACGGTGCGTCGCAGCCGATGAAAGACCGCAGCCGGAGTCGCTGGCAATGTCATCACATTGTTCGTGCCATCATCCGAAGGCGCAGCGGGCACATTGGTCCAACTGGTGGGTGCCAGCGTCAGGCTCTGTTCCAATTGGTAATCGCGAGCGTAACTGGGCCAAACAATCGTCTCATTGTCGCCCACCGCTGAGATCGAAAGTCTCGGACGCACATCGAAACTGAATACCGTCCCCCCGTTCGTGGCGCTTCCTCCATAAAGTGAGACGCCGTAGAGGGTCGTGCCGCTCCTGACAAAGTCGCCCAAAAGGAGACTCGGATCTATAGAACCCATAGAACCCCAAGGACCAAACGTCTTGAGCGCATAGTAACCACTCCCGTTGGTTTCGATCTGAAAAAT
>JBDSIW010000422.1:0-6437 GCA_039917795.1 Verrucomicrobiota bacterium
AACTCAACGCCACGGCAGGCGGAGTTCCACTGGCGGCCGGAAACCGGGTTACGATGCGGAATTTGTTGGCATTAATATCGAGGTCATATTGCTCCCCACCGCCGCCCGTTCCGTGGGCGATCAGCGATGCCCCGGCAATTTGGGCCGTCGGCAGCTTGACCCAGCACGCGAGGGTGAAATGTTTCACCGTGTCGAAACTCAAATCCGGTGTGCTCGGGATGGTCAGATAATCGATCAGCGCCGGGTCGAATGGATTGTTGATATTGGCTCCGCCTGAAACCCAACCATTCGTCCACTGAGCTTCCCCGGCCGGAGCATTGACGAAAGTGGCGTCATGACTCAAACCGGAAGAATCAAAAGCGGTGGTCCCGCTGGTTTCGTTCAATGGAAGATAAAGAACCAAACCACTGGAGATATCAGCTCGGGTGCCCGGCACCAACGTCAAGCTGCACAGGAGGACGGTAATGAGAGAAGACTTTAAGCGCATACTTTTTAAATTTTGATCTGGAATAATTTGAAATCACAGAATCGTTTCCCGAAAATAGAGTGATCTGGTGATAGCGGCAAATTGTCGCAAAAAAATCGCTGTGTCCAGCGCCATTCGAAAATTTCATTGCTGGGTTTCAATCAAGTTGGCGCGGAAGCCGAAATTTCAATGAAGCGCAGCGTTCGCAAACCAACGGAAACTGCGGAAGTGATCGGAGCCGATTTGTGAGCGGAATTAATTTAGAATCAACAGAAGCACGCCACGGCGTTTCAAGATAATCTGTTTGCAATCACGTTTGAACGACGGCAGTTTTCCTGGCCTGGGTCGGGACGTAGCGTAGCCTGGTAGCGCGCTTGTTTCGGGTACAAGAGGTCGGGGGTTCGAATCCCCCCGTCCCGACCATTTCTTCGATTAGCCTGCGGTTTCTTCCGCTGCCAGACCGCTCAAATGAGCACCCGCGTCGGACGCATTTTTCTTCACTTTTCCGGTTAGAAACGAATAAGCCACCGGCGTGACCAGCAGCGTCAAGAGCAGTGCCAGACTTTGCCCGCCGATGATGACCAGCGCAGTGGCCCGCCGTTCCTCCGCGCCTGGACCGCTGCCGACAGCCAACGGGAGCATTCCGGCAACAAACGTCAGCGTGGTCATGAGAATTGGACGAAGCCGATCTCGGTTTCCCTGGATGATCGCTTCCATTTCTCCCATTCCGTGGCGGCGCAGGGTGTTCATATGGTCCACCTGAAGGATCGCGTTCTTCTTCACTACGCCGAAGAGAACGAGCAGGCCCAGTGCGGAATAAAGGTTCAACGTGCCGTTCGTCAGCCAGAGCGTGAAGAACGCGAAGGGAACGGTCAGCGGGAGCGAAAGCAGGATCACCAGCGGGTCGCGCAGGCTTTCGTATTGCGAAGCGAGAATCATGTACATGAAAATAATCGAGAGCAAAAACGCGAAGATGAATTCCCGGAATGTGGTTTCCAATTCACGCCCGCCGCCCACCACCTGGTAACTGTAGCCCTGCGGCAGATTCATTTCATCGACCGCCTTGCGCAACGCATCCAAACGGTCAGCCAGGCCGTATCCCGGTGCGACCGCGCCGCGTAAACTGTTTTGCCGCTGGCGATCGAGGCGATCAATACGCGAAGCCGTCTGCGCCGGAATCAATTCAACAATGTTATCGAGCCGCACGAGGTTGCCGTTTTTTCCCGGAACAAATAATCGCGCAATCGTCTCGGCGTCCTTTCGATCCGAGTCGCTCAGCCGCAATTGCACATCGTAATCGTCGTTGACCGATTCGTCGCGGAAACGCGACACCCGCGGATTCCCGCCAACCATCAGACCCAGGCCAGTCGCGATGTCCGCGGTTTCGACGCCCAAATCCGCCGCGCGCGCGCGATCGATTTTCACGCGCAGCTCGGGCGAATTCAGCTTGAGCGTCGTGTCGGCATCGATGATGCCCAGTTCCGGCGCGCGTTGCAGAAGTTGGGTGGCATATTTATCGAGGACATCCAGTTCCGGCCCGAGCAGGGCAAAATCCACCTCAGCCGTGCTTCCGCCGATGCGAAAAGATTGCGTGCTGCGAATCGAAGGACGCAGCGAAGGATATTTTTTCAGGCGTTTGCGAATTTCCTGCGCCACTTCGCGTTGCGCGTGGTTATTTTGAAAAGCCTTTTGCGGATGCCCCCTAAATAATTCCCGGACCAGCCGCCCGACCGAAAAAATCCTCTTTTCGTGCGGAATCAACCGGACGTAAGCCCGCACTGAATTCAATCCACCCAGGCCGCCGCCGACCGACACCAGCACCGATTGGATGGCAGGGACGCCTTTCAATTCCATTTCAAGCGTGTGCGACAATTCGTCCAACGCCGCGATGCTCAACCCTTCCGGCGTCGCCACCATCAGTTCAAATTCTCCCTCGTCCGTGTTGCCTGGAATATATTCCTGCTTGATGCGGTGATAGAGCGGGATGGAGGAAAGCACGACCAGAATGGCCAGCAGGATTACGGCGATCCGATGGCGCATGGAAAAGCGAAGAAGCCGCTCATAGGTGCGATCCAAACGCGCGTAAAAACCGACGCGGGAGTTCGCGGTGCCGTGCGCGTCGGCATCTTTTTTCGAGCGGCGAAATAATCGCGCGCTCATCATTGGCGTCAAGGTGAAGGAGACGAGCAGGCTGATCAGCACAGCCACCGCCGCAGTGATGCCGAATTGAAACAGGAACCGGCCCGAGATGCTGGACATGAAGGAAACCGGCACGTAAATAACGACCAGGCTCAAAGTCGTTGCCAGCACCGCCATGCCGATCTCCGCCGTGGCCGCCTTGGCCGCATCGAAGGAATTCATTCTTTTCTCCTCAACGAAGCGAAAAATATTTTCCAGCACCACGATGGCGTCATCAATCACGATTCCCACCATCAACACCAGCGCGAGCATGGTGACGCTGTTCAAGGTGAAATGGAGCGCCCACATCATGCCGAAGGTCGCGATCACCGAGGTGGGAATGGCAATCCCGGCAATGACCATCGCGCGCCAGTCCTTCATAAACAGCAGCACCACGAGGCACGCCAAGATGCTGCCCAGCACCAGGTGAACTTTGATTTCGTGCAGCGCTTCGACGATGTAAAGCGACTGGTCGCGGACGACTTCGAGCTTCACGTCCGGCGGCAACGCGGCGGCCACTCCCGCCAGTTTCGCTTTCACCCCTTTGATCACCTCGACAGTATTCGCGTCCGACTGGCGGCGGATATCCAGCGTGACGGTGGGAACGCCATTCAAGCGCGCGAGCGTCCGCGGTTCCTTGGTTCCATCCTCAGCGCGGCCAATGTCTCGAACGCGGATGGGCGAGCCATTGATGTTGGCCACCACCAGATCGCCAAACTTCGCGGGGTCATCAATTTTTCCAAACGTGCGCAAGGTTTTTTCACGAAACCCCGACGTGACATTTCCGCCGGGGGCATCGGCGTTCTGCCGCACAATGGCGTCGCGCACCGCGGTGATGGGAATCTGGTAGGCGGCGAGACGATCCTTATCGACCCAGATGTTGATTGCCCGCTTCAGGCCGCCGACGATTTGCACCTCCCCCACTCCCCTTGATCGTTCCAGATGCACCTTGACGATTTTGTCCGCGAGCTCCGTCAATTCGCGCGCCGACCGATCACCCGCCAGCGCGATGGAGAGAATCGGCGACTGGTCGTTGTCCAATTTGGAAATAACCGGCGGATCGGCTTCGAGGGGCAGTTTTCGCAACACGCTCGACACACGATCGCGCACGTCGTTTGCGGCGCTTTCGATATCGCGGTTCAGTTCGAAAGTGACAATGACGAACGACGAACCCGCCGAGGAAATGGAACGCAATTCCTTGATACCTTCGATGGTGTTGACCGCTTCCTCGATTGGCTGCGAAATCTGCGCCTCCACTTCCGAGGGCGAACCGCCCGGGAGAGTCGTGCGAATGTTGACCGTGGGCAAATCCACTGACGGGAATCGATCCACGCCCAGCCGAAAATAACTGACCGATCCCACCACAACCAGCGAGAGGATCAGCATCGAGGCGAAAACCGGCCGCTTCAGGCAAATCTCAGCGAGCTTTTGCATCCACCTCCTCAATCACCGGCTGGCCCGAACGCATTTTCCCCGCGTCGAGGATAACGCTGTCACCCGCCTTCACGCCCGAAAGCACTTCGACAAACCCGCGCTCCCGACGACCTGTACTGATGCTTTTTTCCAGCGCTTTGCCTTCCCTCACGATGAATGCTTTTTCCAAACCGACAAAGGAACTGATCGCGGTCTCAGGAATGCAAAGGGCAGGATCATTGGTGTTGATGACGATGGACGCCTCCGCAAACAACCCGGGTCGCAACGCCGACGTTGCCCGCACGTCCGCTTCCGCGACAAGCATCCGGTTCGACTCGGACAACATCGGGCTGACCCGGCTGAGCGCCGCGGAATAAATATTGGTGTTTCCGCCCACGGAAATTCGAATCGGCTGGCCCGGCGCGACTCGGGCGGATTCGCGTTCTGGTATCTGGAGTTGCAAACGGAGCGGATCAATCGCCGCGACAACCAGCAGTGGAGTACCCATCTCCAAAAATTCTCCCAGACTCGCGCGGCGTTGCTGCACGATTCCATCGAAAGGGGAAAGGATCGTCGAATCAGCCAGCTGTTTCCGGGCGATATTCAATTCCGCACGGCGTTGCACCAACAGAGCCTGGCGCTCGCGCACGTCCTGCAGCGCGTCTTGCTCTTTCCCGAGCGCCACCGTGTAGGCGGCCTCGACGGCATCCAATTCCGATTGCGCGGAGATTTTTTCCCTGGCCAATTGTTTGACCCGCTCCCGATTTTTCACCGCCTCGTCGAGAACCGCTTTCGCCTGCTGGACGACCGGAGTTTTTTCCAAATCCACTTTGTCGTCGTCACCTTGCGCAGCCAGACCGAGTCGGGCCTGCGCCTGAGCGAGCGTGGCTTCCGCTTGCCGCACGCGCAGTTCGTAATCGACGCGCTCAATCTGCGCGAGCAGGTCGCCCTTTTTCACGATGCTGCCAACGTCCACCTCAATTTTTTCCAATCGGCCAGGCACCTTCACACTTAACGTCGCGCGCTCCCGAGCGTTGAAGGAACCGGTCACCGTGATCGTTCGCTCCATCGGACGAACTTCTGCCTTCATCGTCCGAACCGTTTTCGGCATGTTTCCTTCCGCAGTTTTATTGGGCGGCGCGGGTTTTTGATTGCAGGAGCAAAGCAGGAGAGCGAACGCCGCGTGAAAAAAAATAGGCCGAAGCATTCGCCGATTGGACCCGGACATAAACCATTCGGCGTTCACTTTTATCATGCAATTCTGGAGTCAGACGCTGGCTGCGCAAACTTGTTTCAACAATTCAACCCCCGCCGGCCACTGTGAAACAGCTTTATCATCTATGCGCTTATAGTTTCAAACTTCCCCGTTCGTCGGCGAATCCAAAACGCACGAGGTTTATCTCTTTTACCAGCCAGACATTGATCACCTGAAAAAGACCGCGCTCACGCTGAGCGTGCAGGACGAGTGGCAAAAGGAGCTGAACGGATCGTTTGGTGGCTAACATTCAGTCGTGGGATGCGGAAAACCACTGCAAAAGCCGCTGCGCAATTTGAGTTGAATCGGTGATTACGGCTGCACTCTTCTCCACTCCAGGGCCGCTTTGACAAGGCGTTTGGCCAGTTGCGAATTTTCACCGGCGACATTGCGAGTTTCACCGCGATCAAATTCCAAATCGTAGAGTTCCGCGTTCGTGCCACCGTCGTTGACGAGCAATTTCCATTTGCCTTCGCGCACAGCGATATTCGGACTGCGCTGGTCGGGAAATTCGCGCGGATAACCAAATGTTTCATTGCGGCCGTATTCCCAGAACAGCGGTTTTTTTCGCGTCACGCTTTTGCCGGAGAACACTGCGCTCAAATCTTCGCCGTCGAACTCCACGCCTTTTGGCGACGGCGTTCCGGTAAGCTGGCAAAACGTGGGAAAGAAATCGACCGCGCTCAGCACGGTGGTTTCATCGACGCGACCCGAAGGAATGTGGCCGGGCCAGCGCAGGATGAACGGTTCGCGAATGCCACCTTCGTAAAGACTGTCTTTGGCGCCACGCAATCCGCCGGTGCGTGCGCGGTCCAGAGTCGGCAAGGGGCCATTATCGCTCGTGAAAATGACCATTGTGTTTTCATTATCGAGGCCCAGCCTTTTCAAACCGTCCATGAAGCGACCAATCTGTTTGTCGTACTCGGCGAGCACAGGTGAAAATGTCGAGCGGTTTTCAGGATGACGACGCTTCCGCAAATCTGTGCCTTCGGGAACCCAGGGAGTGTGGACGTCGTCCGGCCATAGATTCACGTAGCAGGGCTCGCCTTTATGCCGTTTCAAAAAATCCAAAGTCTTTTCGACGAAATACGCGGTGCGATCCCAGCGTTTGATTTTGTCGCCACA
>JBDSIW010000423.1:0-2827 GCA_039917795.1 Verrucomicrobiota bacterium
ACGTCACCTTGTCTGTCTTTTGCGCCACGTCTTTGCCGTTGACCGGAGCGGTTCACGATGATGAGCACGGCATGTTGAACATCTTTTCCACCTTCGCTTTCACCGCTTCATCCATTTTGATGAGCGGGGGCCATTCGCGTTTGAAACCTTCGCCCGCAATTTTCTTCGTCGCGTCGATGCCGAGTTTGCTGGCGATGGCGAAGTTCATTGCAAAAGACTTTTCAGTTTTTCTTTTCTTTAAGCAAGGTTTCCGGCAACGCCGTGAGTTCCGCGCCGGCATCGGTTTGCCAGACCACACGCCCATCCGAAAGTACGCGGAGAATTTTGCCGCTCATTGAGCCGCGAAAAGTTTTCACACGGTCGCCGGGTTTGAAGTCGCAAGGTTCAGTCAGCGAAGCCAGCCCGAGAACCAGAGATTCTTGATCCAGAACACCAGCGACATGATGAGCAGCGAGCGAGGAAGCTTCGCGCCTTCGGGCGAGGGGAAATTCAGCGAGCAACGCGTCGGTTGTGCGACGGGCAACTTCGGCAAAGGTGTTGCCATTGAAGAAAAGAAACGGCGCGCCACGATGACAGCGACGGAGAAAATCGAGCAGTTCCTGAAAAGTTATTTCGCTTTTGCGGAGCGCTTCCCATTCGAGCCGGACTCGTTCATGAGTTTCTGGATTATGTCCGTGCTGAGCGCGTCCTCTTTCGCACGCTGTTTGGTTGAGGCTGTTGATAAGCTCCCAGTCCCAGTTTTCGAGAAAAGCGGCTCGGACTTGTAACGCGGATTGTGCGCCTTGACGCTCTCTTTGAGCATCACTGGCGTCAATTTCTTCACCAAGTCTGGGCGGAATTTCATCTGCCATAATTAAATCCCTGTCACAATGTTTCCGCAAGCGGCGAACAGAGCAACGTTATCTTCCAAACAGAGCGTCAATTTTCTTCCGCACCGCTTCATCCATCTTGATGAGCGGCGCGGCCATTCGCATTTAATCTTCGCCCGCAATTTTCTTTGTCGCGTCGATGCCGAGTTTGCTGCCGCTGGCCATTTCGCTTGCCGCGTGGTCGTGACGGCGGACAGGCCATTCCATCTTGTCGGAGGCGAGGTCACGAGACTCATTCTTTTTCCCGGTTCGGTGGTCGTAATGGAAAGTTTCGGGTGTGCGGAATGGCAGGCGCTATCTCGCTCCGGCCAACGCTCGTGTGGTTGCGAGGGAGATTATTACGGCGAAACGAATGTTCGTGCGCTTCGAAAATCTAATTTTCGTTGCGGAAGAAGTGCGTCGCTTGCATCGTCTCGGGTTATTGAATGAAATCATTTCTCTGCTCCGCCGTGATATTCGCGACCGCGTTCTCCATTCGGGCGGATCTGTCGGAGGACAACCTTCTCTGCCGCGATTCCAATCGTTTTTTCGCCCAGTTTGACGCGCCAGATTTTCGGAAGTACGCCCCGAGCCGCGAAGTGGATATTCTCCACCTGAAACTGGATGTCACCCCGGATTTTAAGGCGCGAACTATTTCCGGCACGGCGAGTTTTACGTTCAAGCCCATCGCGAAACCGATTGAGGAATTTCGCCTGGACGGGGTTGACCTGTCGGTTTCTTCCGTGACGTCGCCGGAAAAAATTGAGAGTTACCAGGTCACAGAAGACAAAATCATCATCCGTTTCGCCAAGCCGATCGAGCCCGGCAAGGAAACCAGCGTGGTCCTTACTTATTCGGCCGAGCCGGACGAAGGCCTTTATTTCCGCACGCCGGAGATGGGTTACAAAGCCGACGAAACGCATCTCTGGACGCAAGGTGAACCGATCGAGGCGCGCCATTGGTATCCGTGCTACGACTCCCCCAACGAGAAATTCACCTCGGAAATCATTTGCCATGTGCCGGCGGGAATGACGGTCCTGTCCAACGGAAAATTGGCCGGGGAAGAAAAGGAAGGAGGCGATCGGATCGCGGTGCGCTGGGTGCAGGAGAAACCGCATGTAACTTACCTGATCTCGCTGATTGCGGGATATTTCAAAAAAGTCGAAGACCAATACAAGGCGGTTCCGCTGGCTTTTTACACGCCGCCGTCGGACATCGGCGAGGCCCAGAGCTCTTTTCGCGACACCAAAGATATGATGGGCTTTTTTGAAAAGGAGATCGGCGTCGAATATCCATGGGCGAAATATTTCCAGGTGGTCGTCAATGATTTCACCGCCGGCGGAATGGAAAACACGAGCATCACGACGCTGACGGAACGGATGCTCTTCCGCAGTGAGACGGAGAATCTCCGCAACAGCGAAGGGCTGGTGGCCCATGAGCTCGCGCACCAGTGGTTCGGTGATCTGCTCACGTGCAAAGATTGGAGTCAACTCTGGCTCAACGAAGGGTTCGCCACTTTTTACGCGCTGCTTTACGACGAGCATAAAAACGGGCGCGACGAAATGCTTTACGGGCTTTACGGCAGTTCCAAACGAATCATCGGCGTGACCAACGACGTCCAGCCCATTGTCTTTCGAAAGTTCGGCGAGCCCATGGCGCAGTTCAATCACTTGGTTTATCAGAAAGGGAGCTGGGTGCTGCACATGCTGCGCTCGCAACTCGGCGCGGAGCTCTATCGCCGCGCGATCAACGCCTACGTCGGACGTCATCAATTTGAGAACGTGATCACGGAAGATCTGAATTCCGCCATCGAGGAAATCTCGGGGCGCTCGTTCGATCAATTCTTCGACCAATGGCTTTACCACGGTCATTTTCCGGAAATCGAGGCTGCGTATTCCTGGGACCCGGGCTTGAAACTGGCGAAGGTCTCGATCCGGCAGGTTCAGAAAATCAGTGAGGAGGTGTTGCTCTTCAACTTT
>JBDSIW010000424.1:0-4157 GCA_039917795.1 Verrucomicrobiota bacterium
TTTCCACGACGTCGTTGACCAGCACGCGGGCGAGCCCGAGTCCGCGATAATCCGGATGCACATGAACGCTGACGCGCCCAATATGGCGCCGCCATCCTCCCAGTTGCTGGTGCAGGGTGGCTGCGCCGACAATTTTCCCGTTGTTCAGCGCGAGGAGCGGGAGATTGCGCCCGAGGTCAATGGCCTCGCACCAATCGTGGATGACGTCGGGGTCGGTGACGCGATGTTTGATGAACATCAGTTCGTAATTGGGCATGGCGAGGAAAAATTCGTGAAAACATTTCTCGTCCATCAATTCGAGCGGCCGCACTTCGCAATTGAAGCCGTCAGCGCAATGAAGTTCCTTGGGAAAATCTTCGAGGGCAGAATCCAGCGACATAGGTTTTTACGGGGTTGGTTTACCAACACTATGCAAAGATTGGAAACCGACTCAAGGTTCAATTTTCCGGGAATGGGATAAATCTCCCGTGATGCCGTATCCCGTCTTGAACTGTCGCTCGTCGATGGAGGAAGGATCCACGCTCCAGCGCGAAGCCAATTGCGGGACGCGCTCGGTATTCATCATGAGCGAGTCTTTCTGGTCAAAATTGCCCCGGCCCGTGGCGTAGTCGAAGCAGGAAAGTTTCAAATCCTTTTCCGCCGCGGTCATTGGGCCTTGATTCCAGAGCGTTTCCCCAGCCCAGGCATAGGCGCGAAAAACGCGCCCTTTGTCGATCAATGCCCAAGCGTGATGGTGTGCGAATCGATTGGTGCTGAAGAATTGCACGTGGCCAAGCTTGCGGCTCAGCCCGGTCAGGAACCGGTAACATTGATCCACATCCTCAGCGGGGTCGGGCAAGCTTGAGCCAACGACCAAAATCCAGCCGCCGACGGGTGGGGAGATAAACAATTTGCGCTCCCGCGCTTCAATCAAACCCTCTTCCCAGGAACAAGGCATCGGCGCATTGAGGTGCAGAACATTCTGGACGGAAGCGGGGTCGTTCCCCTTGATGGCCAACCAGCGGCAAGACTGGTCGAAGAGAGATTCACGGAAGTTGGCGCGAACAAAAAAACCGGGATTGAAATTCAAATGAACGGAATGCTCACTGGCTTCGCGTCGCTGACGAGCCCAGCGAAAGGCCGAAACGACGAACAGGAAGCCGGTGCCGAGAACGAGCGAAAAAGGAATCAACATTAGAAGCCACGCAACTTGTCTTAGTTCCAGACCGCTCATCTTGCCGACATTCTACGCTGTCCCCTCGTATCTTCAACGCGAAAAGATCGCCTTGCCCAATTATTTATCCGGCCGGTGATTTAGCGACTTGATTGCCGCCCGCAAACCCAGTTTGATTTCGGAACCTTGAACACCAAACTTTCCCAATTCATTTTTGTAGCCGTTGCCTGTTTCTTTTCCTGCGGAAAGGTTCGCGCGGAACAGCCGTTGCAAATTTTTGAGGGCGACCGCGTCGTCCTTTTGGGCGACACGCTGATCGAGCGCGAGCAGGAATTCGGGTTTCTCGAAACGCGCCTTTACACACGGTTTGCCGGCCGGAAATTCATCGTCCGCAACCTCGGTTGGAGCGCAGATGGCCCGGCGGGAGATTCCCGCGCGCGTTTTGATTTCGCCCAGCCGGAAAAAGGCTTCGAGCAGATCAAAGCCCAGATCGTGGCGATCAAACCGACCGTGGTTTTCATCGGTTATGGGATGGCAAATTCTTTTGCGGGCGAGGAAGGGTTGCCCAAATTCAAAGCCGATTTGGCAAAGCTGATTGACATGATTCAAGGCGTCACCACGGATAAAAATGTCCGCTTTGTCCTGCTCAGTCCTCTTCGCCACGAGAAACTTCCTGCCCCATTGCCCGATCCTTCCGAGCACAACGCGCGCCTCGCGATTTACAGCACGGCCATCGCCGAGGTCGCAAAGGAACGCGGTTTCCCGTTTATTTCCCTTTTCGATTGGATGGAGAAGGCATCGAAACCGCCGCTCACGGACAATGGAATTCATCTGAATGCCCGCGGCTACAGTCTTCTGGCCGAGACGATCGAAAAAAATCTCGGCTGGAAACCGCTCCGCCTGTCTGAAAAAAAAGCCGAGGCCATCCGGCATCTCGTGGTGGCGAAGAACAAATTGTTTTTCAATCGCTGGCGCCCACAAAACGAGACGTATCTCTTCGGGTTCCGCAAATATGAGCAGGGCCAGAACGCCAAGGAAATTCCAATGTTCGACCCGTTCGTCGCAGCGGAGGAGGCGAAGATTTTCCAACTGGCCAGCGCGAGTGGAAAAAACGCGAATACCGAAAGCGTCGAGGAACCTGATAAACCGCGGAAGGAAATTTCCCGAAAGCTCGGCCCGATTTCCGACAGCTACGTGGAAAAAAAGATTACTCCCTTGCCCGACTTTGAAGTCGCGCCCGGTTTCGAGGTATCCCTTTACGCGGAGAATCCGATGCTCGCGAAGCCAATTCAGATGAATTTCGATCCGCAAGGACGTTTGTGGATTGCCAGCTCCGCGATCTATCCGCAAATCGAGCCGGGCCAGGAAGCCGACGACACCATCCTCGTGGTCGAAGACACCAATGGTGACGGCAAGGCGGACAAATCCACGGTCTTCGCCGACGGATTAATGATCCCGACGGGCGTTGCGCCCGGCGACGGCGGCGTTTATGTCGCGCAAGGAACGCAACTGCTCCATTTCAAGGACACCGACGGCGACGGCAAAGCGGACGAGAAACGAATTGTCCTTTCCGGTTTCGGCACGGAGGACACGCATCACATTCTGCACACACTTCGTTGGGGCCGCGACGGCGAACTTTATTTCGACCAATCAATTTACATTCATAGCCACATTGAAACGCCCAATGGCGTTGTTCGGTTGAATAGCGGCGGAATTTTTCATCTGCGCCCACCCACCATGGATTTGAGTATTTTCCTCCGCGGCTTTTGCAATCCGTGGGGTCACGACTTTGACGAGTTTGGCCAATCTTTCGTGACGGACGGCGCGGGCGGGCAGGGGATTAACTTCGGGATTGAGGGCGCAACCTATTTTACCTACGCGACGTTGCGCCGCGAATTAAGAGGCATCAGCCCCGGCAGCTATCCGAAATTTTGCGGGCTGGAAATTGTCGCAAGCAAACAGTTCCCCGATGATTGGCAAGGCAACGTGATCACCGCTGACTTCCGCGCCCATCGCGTCGTGCGTTTTGCCTTGGAAGAACAGGGCGGCGGTTTCGTGACGAAGGAAATGCCGGATCTGCTGCGCACCACCAATGTCACGTTCCGCCCGATTGATATGAAGTTCGGTCCCGACGGCGCGCTCTATATCGCCGATTGGTCGAACCCGATTATTCAGCATGGCGAAGTTGATTTTCGCGATCCGCGCCGCGACCACGAACATGGCCGAATCTGGCGAGTGGCCGCGAAAAACTCGCCTTCCTTCAAAAGACCCAAACTTATCCGCGCGTCGAATACCGAACTGCTCAACGAATTGCTTTCGCCCAATGCTTTCAATAGCGAACAATCGAGACGCGTCTTGACCGAGCGTGGCGCAAAGATTGAAAAAGATCTGGCGAAATGGGCCAAAGCTCAATCGACGGAGAAAGGAATTCTCCAAGCGCTCTGGATGTATCAGGCGATAAACGTGCTCGATCTTCGGGCGCTCGAGGCAGCGCTCTCCGCGAGTGACGGACGCATTCGCGCTGCCGCAGTGCGGGTGCTGGCGGCGTGGCAGGATCGCCTGCCCAGTTCGCCCCAGGTGCTGGCGCGATTGGTGACCGATTCGCATCCGCGCGTGCGCATCGAAGCGGTGCGCGCTCTCGCCAGGATTCCCACCGCCAATTCCGCAGAACTCGTCCTGGGCGTCTTGAACAAGCCGATGGATCCGTTTCTGGATTACGCGGTCTGGCTGAGCATCAACGACCTGGCCAAGCCGTGGGTCGATGCGATCCAGAGCGGCGAATGGAAAATCGACGGGCGCGAGAAACAGCTGGAGTTTGGTTTGCAGGCGATCGAGCCGGAAATGGCCAGCGCGGTTCTCAGCCAACTTTTGAAAAACAAACCTCTCGTGCGCGATGGCAGCGGCGCGTGGATCGAATTGATTGGTCGCTCGGGCGGTTCAAAAGAATTGCAAACGCTCTACGACCAGGTTTTGCAGAATGGTTTTGCCGAACCGGCTTCCGTTC
>JBDSIW010000425.1:0-7723 GCA_039917795.1 Verrucomicrobiota bacterium
GCTTTCAAGGTTGGCCCGGGCGCGTCCTTCAACGGCGGAAGTGTGACTCACACTTTTTACAATTCATTCACCAATAATGGCACGGTGACGAGCAGCGGATTCCTGCAATTTCTGCCCTCAACACCAGTGAATCTTTCTTTCGGCGGAACCGCTTTTTCGAGCACCGGCACCGTCCGACTCGGCGGAACAGGCTTGATCACCCTCGCGGGAATCGCGCCCAGCCTGGGCGAATTGCAAATCGCCAATACGCATCCCTCCGGCGTGACGGCCCACACCAATCTGACCATTGCCGCCGGCCTGGTCGTCAACGCGGGTTGCACATTTAGCGCAGGCGCCGGGCTGACGCATACTCTCGAGGGAAAAATTTCGAATGAAGGCGTGATCGACGGACAGAGCTCCACCGTTCTCCAGAATGGGGCGACGGAAATTTCGGGAAACGGCTCGACCACATTCAATCACCTTGGGTTGAGCGGAACTGTTTTCGCCCTTTCCGATTTCAATATTTCCGGAAATTTCACGAACAACGGCGCGTTCGACGGAACGGGCGCGACGATCCGGTTCACCGGCAGTTCCGCTTCATCCATCGCCGGATCGAGTCCTCCGTTGTTCGATTCGCTGGAAATTGCCAAAACCGGCAGCACGGTGTTTTCCGGAATTGCCTTGAGTAATCTCAACGAAGTCATCGTCAGCAACGGAACGTTCGATCTCGGCGCCTTTGCGCTCAGTGAAACCTCCGGAGCGGGGAGCCTTTCCGTGAATGCCGGAAGTACCTTGAAAATCGGCGGGGCCAATTCGCTTCCGCTGTTCACCATCTACATTCTCGATGCAGCCGGCACGGTGGAATACGCAGGCAGCGGAACCCAAATCATCGCGGCGCAAAACTACGGCAGCCTGACGAGCAGTTCCACGGGCGCACGCACTCTGGCCAGCACACCCAGTTGGCCGGAATATTGATCGTCACCCCGGCGAGCATCACCGTCACCGCGGACGACAAATCCAAAGTGTTTGGGTCGGCTTTACCCGAGTTGACCGCGAACTACAGCGGATTCGTCCTTGGCGAAAACACGAACAGCCTCGCCACCTTGGCCACCGTCATCACCACCGCGACTTCCACAAGCGATGTGGGGCAGTATCCGATCACGGCGAGCGGCGCGGTGAACACGAACTACACCTTCAGCTATGTCGGCGGCACGTTGACAATTACGCAATCGCTCAGCAGCGGCACGGTTGTCTCTTCCGCCAATCCTTCCCTGCCTGGAACGAACGTGACCTTCACAATGACCGTGAGCGCAGCCGGACCGGGCGCTGGCACCCCAAGTGGGACGGTGGGCTTCCGCATTGACGGCAGTCTCGCTGGTTCGAGCACCTTGGCTGGCGGAGTCGCCACGTTTACCTTGAACAGCCTGGCGTTGGGTTCACACACTGTTGCCGCCGAATACCCCGGCGAAGTGAACTTCATTGGCGTCACGAATTCGCTGGCGCAAAACCAGGTCATCAACACGCCTCCCGTTGCCGGCAACGACAGCATCGCGCGATACTCGACACAAGGCGCGAAAGTCCGCCTCTCCACTTTGCTGGCTAACGACAGCGATGCGGATGGCGACACACTTAACATTACCGTCAGCTCGACCAGCGCGAATGCGGGCACCATCGCGGTGCGCGGCGGCTGGGTTTATTACACGCCGGCAACGGGATTCACGAACGCAGATTCGTTCACCTACACGATTGAAGATGGTCGCGGCGGAAGCGTCGTCGGCACAGTCGCAGTCACAATCAAAGTGGATGTCGATCCCGGCCAGAACCTGACGATCACGAGTTTGGGCGAAGGCTCATTCCGAATCAGCGGCAGCGGCATCCCTGACCGGACCTATCGCCTGCAGGCCACTGATACCCTGGCGCCCGCCGATTGGCAGGATATCGCCGATGGATCTCGGACGGCAGACAGCACTGGTGCCTTTGAACTCATCGACACGGGTGTTTCTGGCACTCGCTTTTACCGGTCAGTTTATCCGTAATTAACCGTTCGGGTCGCGGAGCCTCGCTCGATTAAAATCGGGCAGGCCACGCAGACTCATTCGCAAAAGGAATCAGAAGGGCCCGGCGTTTCGACGCCGGGCTCTTTTTTTGCACGAGATCGAAAGCGAAAGAAATACGTGACCGGGTTCGCTCCCTCCCTTAATTTGCGCGGCGAAAATGGACCGTCAAACTTTAGACCGCTGGTGCGAACGAGGCATTCTCAGCCTCGTGGTGGCCATCCTTTTTTTCGGCCCGCTCGCTTACGGCGCTGTCCGCACAATTGAATTTGTCGTTCTGCAATTTTCCGTTCTGGCGGTCGTGCTTCTCTGGATTTTGCGGGTCTGGATCAGCCCGCGCCCCGTCTTTTTTTGGCCTCCGGTTTGTTGGGCAGTGCTCGCGTTTGTGGGCTACGCCATCGTCCGGTATCGGCTCGCCCCGATCGAATACGTGGCGCGCCTCGAATTGATCAAGGTTCTCACCTACGCGCTTTTGTTTTTCGCGGTGCTCAACAATTTGAGCCGCCAGGAATCCACGCAAATCATTGCGATCAGTTTGATTTGCCTCGCGTTCGCGCAATCGATTTTCGCCGTCTTCCAGTTCATTACCCACTCGAATAAAATCTGGTCCATGATCAAGCCGGAAGGCTACGCGGTGCGGGGCAGCGGAACCTATATCAATCCCAATATCCTCGCTGGCCTTCTCGAGATGATCCTCCCGCTAAGTCTCGCCTACATGCTGATCGGACGATTTGGTCACGTCGCGAAGGTCGTGTTCGGTTACCTTGCGCTCTCGATTGTGGTCGGCATCGGAGTCACGCTGTCACGGGGCGGCTGGGTCGCATCTGGCCTGACGCTGGTCGTCCTGCTCGTGGTGTTGCTCTTTCGCCGCGATTCCCGTTTGCGATCCATCATCGCTCTTTCAGTCCTGCTCGTTCTCGGCGTTGCTTTCGTGGCCGTGGCGGAAAAATCCAAGAAACGCTTTGAACAGCTGGCGTCCTCAAAAACCATGGAAGACGACCGGGTGAATTATTGGAAAATTGCGGATCAAATCTGGCGCGAGGAGATTTGGCTGGGCGCAGGCCCGGGTCATTTTGATTATCGCTACCGGCAATACCGCCCGCCGATTCTGCAGGGCCGCCCGCTCTACGCGCACAACGATTACCTGAACACGCTGGCCGATTGGGGCATCGCGGGCCTCGGCCTGGCAATGGGATTTATCGCTTTATTTTTTGCAGGCGTTTTCAAGACCTGGCGCTTTGTCCAGCGCAGCCCCAATGATCTCGGCACCAAATCGAGCAACAAAGCTGCTTTCGTGTTGGGCGGCTCACTCGGCGTGCTCGCGATCCTGTTCCATTCCTTTGTCGATTTCAATATGCACATTCCCGCCAACGCGATCGTGGCGCTCACCTTGATCGCGCTCGTCACGACTTACCTGCGCTTCGCCACCGAAAGTTTTTGGACCAGCCTTGGAATTTTTTCAAAAGCGATTCTCACGCTGGTTTGCCTGGCGGGTATTTTTTATCTTGGACAACAGGGGATGCGTCAATTGCGCGAACACGAGTTGCTCATCCGCGCTGAACGCGAGAAGGAATTTTCCGAGCGCAAAATGGATTTGCTGAAGCAAGCGTTTTCGGCCGAGCCGAAAAACTTCGAAACCGCATTTGCCATCGGGGAGATTTTCCGCGGTCGCAGCCTCGTTGGCAACCGTGGTTATGAAGCCGCGGCACAGGAAGCGATGACGTGGTTTCAGCGCAGCATGGCACTCAACCAGTTTCATCCCTTCAGCTACGTGAGTTATGGAATCCTGCTGGATTGGATCGGCAAAACGGATGAAGGAGCGAAATATTTTCAACGCGCCAGTGAGCTCGATCCCAATGGCTATTTCACCATCGCGCACCTAGGATGGCATCGGCTGCAACTCGGCGATTACATTGGCGCAAAGAAAGAATTCGAACGATCCGAAAACTTGAGGCCGAATCCGATCGCGGAATCGAATCTTGAAATCATCGAGCAGAGACTGGCCGAGCCACCCGGCCAGTAATTTTTGACGTTGGAAACCCGTCCACGGATAAGGGTTCCGGTTGTCACCAGAGGGCGCATCTCAGTTTCTTGCAGACATCCTTTCGTCCCAGAGGGACGTTTGACCCTAGCCCGGCGTTTCCAACGCCGGGTTGGCGTGGGGAAAGTGAAAAGTCCCGCAGGGACGGCTGAGAGTTAAGAATCGACCTCGCGGGCCATGTCTTTTCCAGCCGTCCCTGCGGAACTCATTTCTGTTTTTTACCACGACCCGGCGTTGAAACGCCGGGCTATTCTCGATTGTCCCTCCGGGACAAACAAACAGATTTATTCCGTGCAAGAAACTGAGAGGCGCCCGTCACCAGATTGTTTCCGAGAAACTAATGGCGCTTCGGTCAGACCGATGGTATTAATTTCCTGCGCTTCAAAACCCGAGGCGCATTCCCAAAATTCGCAGGGCGGACGGCCCTTTTCCAGATTCCGCACGCTGCTACCCAAATTGAACCGAATTATGAAACTAGGATATTTGATAGACATGGATGGAGTCATCTACCGGGAAAACCATTTGATCGATGGCGCGGTGGAATTTGTCGCTGCGCTGATTTCTAACGGAACGCCCTTCCTTTTCCTGACGAATAATTCCGCGCCCACAGGCGAAGACCTCGCCGTGCGCTTGAAACATCTTGGCATCAGCGGGGTTTCCCCGCGCCACTTCTACACGTCCGCCGTAAACACGGCGGAATTCCTTTCAGAAACGCACCCAAATTGCACGGTTTTCGTGCTCGGCGAAGGCGGGTTGCTCACCGCGCTGCACGAGAAAAAAATTGCGAACGACGGAATCAACCCCAGCTACGTGGTCGTGGGCGAAGGCAATGCCTCTATGGAAAAGCTGACCAAGGCGCACGAATGCATCGAGCGCGGGGCGCGGTTGCTCGCCACCAACCCGGATAACTGGTGCCCGGTCGGCGCGCAGAAAACGCGGCCGGGAGCCGGCTCCACCGCCGCGTTCCTCGAGGCAAGCACCGGGCGACGCGCTTATTATCTCGGCAAACCCAATGGCTACATGTTTCATCGCGCCCGCAAAAGATTGAACGAATTGGCGCGCACGAATCTCGACGAAGTCGTCATGATCGGCGACACGATGGAGACGGATATTCGCGGCGCAATCGAGGCGGGCATGTATGGCTTTCTCGTCCTGAGCGGCTCAACGCAACTCGAGCTCGTGGGCGATTACATTTATCAACCCACCCGCATTCTGGACAGCGTCGCGGACCTGACCGAAGAAATCAAAACCGGCCAGGTTTCGGATCGGTTGAGCAGCCCGGTGTTTTCTCACTCCGGATTTCATAGCGGCAAACCCGGCACGCGCCACCAAACCGACATCCTCGCTTATCACAAGCCGCGACCACGGCCCGCGATGACGAAATAAATTGACGCGTTCCTAAGTTGACGCGTTCCCAATTATCCGTCCAGTTGCGCTGAAACATCATGCGCTCCATGAAGCACACGAATGATTTCCAAGGGCATCGAGGCTGAATCGTAACCACGAGATAAGAATCGCGCACCGCAAAGAAGCGCACGGGTTGGTCCGTTAAATCGCGCCGAAAATGTCCGAGGTCCGGACGTTCGGCCAATCGGCGGCAGGAATTCAGAAGATCGGTTTCAACAAGGTCAGCCGCAGTGAGATTATTTTCGGCAATGTAGCTCCAAATTTCAAACAGGTCGTCTTCCGCTGCGAGCGTAAGAAGATAAGGTTTTATCCGACCTGGCGGCTCTTCCAAACTTCTTTGCGGGCGGCGAGGTTTTCCTGCGCTTGTTCTGGTGTGCGTAACTGCCCGGACTTGGCTTGCTTCCAACCGAGATCCATCTTCTCCGGGGCCTCGGCGTTCCACGATTCCTTCTTTTGAAGCAGACGCAATCCCTCGCAAACCACCTCGTCTACAGAATGGAATTCGCCCGCAGCCACTTTGCGGCGAATGAATTGTTCCAGCGGTGTTGGCAGGCTGACTGTCATAACGCAATTGTCAGTTTCGCGGCGTTAGTTGTCAAACGGGATGTTGTTTGGACATCAATAAAAGTTGGCCGATGCGTTTCCTTTCCGGATTTCACGGTGACCACCGGCACGCGCCACCAAACCGACATCCTCGCGTATCACAAGCCGCACCCTCATCCCGCGATGACGAAATAGGATTCTGCCTCTCGTTCAATTCGGCGGGCCGAAAAAAACACCGCCGAGAGGGCGGCAAGAAATTAGCCGGGGATAACATCCGAAGAGACGAGTCAAATTATATTGCGCCCTCTAAAGGCACGGGGAAAATTCGTCCCATGTCCTCAACACATCTCAGCCTGCATTGTCATGTTGTTTTCGGGACCAAACATTAACGCCCGTTGATCGGCACGGAATGGCGATCCCGTTTTCACGCGTTCATTGGAGGCGCGATTCGCACCCTTGAGGTAATTCCAGAATCAGTCGGCGGTGTGGCGGATCACGTTCATCTTTTAATTGGACTTCGCGCAACGCATCGGTTGGCAGACGTGATGCGCGATGTGAAACGCGCTTCGTCGGCTTGGGTGCATGAAACGATTGGCGACAAAGAATTTCAGTGGCAGGACGGCTACGGAGCATTTTCGGTGAGCGCGTCGGCGAGAGAAAAAGTTAAATCCTACATCGCGAATCAGGAAGAACATCATCGGAAGAAAACCTTTCAGGAAGAGTATGTGGAATTGTTGAAATTGAGCGGTGTGGAATATAATTCAAAATATTTGTGGTGATTTCCGCCGCCCATCCAGCACAGAACATTTTCGGGTCACCCGATGGCGAAAAAGGCATACTGAAGCCAAATGGCAGTCTGGAAGACTGCCGGAACTTAGCCGGGGATAACATCCCCGGAGTGTAACATCACAAAATATTCCGCCCCGGAGGGGCGGTGGAATTTCCGCGGAAGCCGATCCAAATTACCGTCCGTATGTCCCGCGCCCTTTCCGGGGCGCAATCTATTTCCGGCCACGGTTTACCGGGGATGTTATCCCCGGCTAAGTTCCGACAGCCCTCCGGGCTAATGCCGATGCAAAGAGATTTTGTGAATCCGGCGATTACGTTTACCAACCGACGCGCATCCTTGACAGCGTCGCCGATCTGACCGAAAAAATTAAAACCGGCAAAGTTTCCGACCGCTTCAACAGTCCGGTTTATGCCCACTCCGGTTTTCCCGGCGGCAAACCCGGCACGCGCCACCAAACCGACACGCTCGCCTATCACAAACCGCGATCGAGGCCAGCGATGACGAAATGAACCAGACTTGGCAGTTGAGTAATCAATCTTGAAACGCACGGCGACATAATCATAGTTGGCCTCATGGCCGGTTTTAAAACACATCCCATCAAACTGACTTTTGCTTCTCTTGCTGCAGGTATGCTTTTCGTAAGTTGCGGAAAAAAACATGAGGCTTCTTCTGCGCTGAAACAAAATGTAACGAATGCAGTCTCAAACCCTCAGATTTCAAAGCCCGGCTTTTCCGATCTTTTTCCAAAAGCCGAAAACTTATCTCAATTATCTGAAGGCGAAAGAAGCGACGTAAATGGATTTCTGCATCTCCAAAAACAATGGGAAAATAAAGAGTTTATTCCGCTAGAGATACCCGAAGTTATTTCTTTATCAAAGGATGACATCAAGTCAGTCGCTAAACTTCTCG
>JBDSIW010000426.1:0-5878 GCA_039917795.1 Verrucomicrobiota bacterium
GCTTTCAAGGTTGGCCCGGGCGCGTCCTTCAACGGCGGAAGTGTGACTCACACTTTTTACAATTCATTCACCAATAATGGCACGGTGACGAGCAGCGGATTCCTGCAATTTCTGCCCTCAACACCAGCGAATCTTTCTTTCGGCGGAACCGCTTTCTCGAGCACCGGCACCGTCCGACTCGGCGGAACAGGTTTGATCACCCTCGCGGGGAACGCGGCGACTTTCGACACCGTGTCCATCGCCAACACGCACGCGGCGGGAATCACGGCGAACACGAACTGGACGATTACCGGGGCGCTCGGCATTGACAGCGGATCGACTGTGTTCGCAGGCGTCGGTCTGGCCCACACGATTGCGGGAAACCTGACGATCGATGGTTACCTGGATGGTCAGACTTCCACGTTTGTTTTTAATGGCGCGACCGAGATTTCGGGCGAAGGCCATAAACATTTCCATCATGTGCTGGTGAGCGGAACCGTCCTCGCCTCGGCCAGTTTGGATATCACCGGAGATTTCACCAACAATGGCGCGTTCGACGCCACCGGCTTCGACGTTCTTTTTGAAGGCACTTCCTCTTCCGTCATTTCCGGCACGACTAGCCCGATGCCCTTTGATTCCCTGGTCATCGGCAAAACATCCGCAACCGTTTCGCTCGACGTAAACTTGGCGTCGGTCTCGGCGCTCTCCATAGCCAGTGGCACTCTGGATTGCTCGACTTACTCGATCAGCCAGCTCGCCGGTTCACTCACGATGGACGCCGGGGCCATACTCAAGCTGGGCGGCACGAATCCGCTGCCGGTGTTTGATTCCTACAGCTTCGATCCCGCGAGCACGGTCGAGTTTGCCGGTACCGGGACACAAACTATCGCCGCGCAAAACTACGGCGGGCTCAAGACCAGCTCGACCGGGGCGCGGGTGCTGGCCAGCGTCAGGACCATTGGGATCGCGGGCAATTTCGCGCCGGGCGCAAATGCCTTCACCAATGCAGGCAGCACGATTGATTTCAACGGCGCATCGGCGCAGGTTATTCCCGCGTTCAATTTTCATCATCTCACCACGTCCAGCAGCGGCGCCCGCACGCTGGCAACGAACGGAACGGTCGGCGTCGCGGGAATGTTTTCGCCAGGCGGGAATGCTTTCACCGTGACCAACAGCTCGGTGAGTTTCAATGGCGCGGGAGCGCAAACCATTCCCGCTTTTAATTATCATCATCTCGCAACAGCGGGCAGCGGCACCAAAACATTGGGCGACGCGGTGGGCGTGGGCGGATCGCTTCTTTTAGGCGGTGGAATTTTCGCGGACGCAGGGTTCACGGCAACGGTCAAGGGCGACCTGGCAAGCACGATTTCGCACACTGGCTCGGGAAAAATTCTGCTCAGCGGCGGCACGACCAATCACGTTCTTTCCGGGGGCGGAACGTGGGGCAACCTGGAATTGAATGACGCGCAGGGCGCGCTGCTTTTCGCCACGAACCTGACGGTCAACGGAACCTTTCAACTGACTGCGGGGAAAGTGGCCACGGACACGAACTGGGTGATCATTCTGCCCACAGGCTCGGTCGCGCGCACGGCGGGGCATATCGCGGGGATGTTGCAAAAAACCGTGCCGACCGGTTCGCCTGCGGTGGTGTTTGAAATCGGAGGCGCGACGAGCTTTGCGCCGGTGAGCTTGAATTTTTCCAACATCACGGCCGCCGCAACGATCCTGGCGCGGACGATAGGGACCGATCATCCAGACATAGCGCGTTCGGCGCTTTCGCCGGCGAAGAGCGTGAATCGTTATTGGTCTTTGACGAATTCGAGCGGGGCGTTCGGCAGTTGCCAGGCGACGCTGGAATTTGTCCCTGCTGATTTCGACGCGCTGGCCAACCCGACGAATTTCCTGGTCGGCAAATTGACGGGGACGAACTGGACGTCACCCGCGGTTTTATCGCGCAGCGCGACAAATCTTCAAACCACCAGCTTGACGAGCTTAGGTGATTTTCAGGTCGCCGAAGCGGCCAACACGCCGCCGGTGGCCGCGACGGATGTCGTGACCCGGGGTGGCGGGACGAACGGCGTGAAAGTCCTGCTGTCGGTCCTGCTGGCCAACGACACGGACGTCAACGGGGACGTTTTGAGCATTGTTGCCGTGACGAACACGAGCGCGCGTGGAGCGTACGTGATGATTTCGGGCAGATACGTATTTTACACACCGGCCAGCGCTATTGATGTGGACGACAGTTTCACTTACACGCTGAGCGACGGCCAGGGCGGCACGGCAACCGGCACGGTGTCGGTGAATATCGGCACGACAAACGAGACAGGGCGGTTGAGCAGCATCGCGGCAGGGTCGGGGAGTTTTTACGGCGCGGGGAACAGCGCTTACACGGTGCAATACATCAATGACTTGAGCGGGACAAATTGGTTGATCCTGACAAACCTGACGACCAGCGCGGGCGGCTTGAGGGCATTTGCCGATCCCGGCCCGCTGCCGTCGCAAAGATTTTACCGCGTGGTTTATCCGTAACGCAAAACGCAGAACCCGAAAATGAGAAATCCGATCTCTCCGCGCTCTGCATTCCACGTCCCAAGTTCAGTGGAGCATTCGGAGTGGCGAGCGTTCAATCGTAGCTCTCGCGTAAGTGCGGTGTCACTCATTGCCAGCGGTCTGAATCTTGCACGCTACCGTGCGTACGGAGTGACGCGCACTACCTCCGATTTTCCCCGAAAGCCTTCATCAAAATATTTCCTCGCTGGCGGCGTTGCTTTAATTCTCTGAGAAGTTTTGCGCGTCGCGCGAATTCCAACCGCCCCCAAGCGAGCGATAAAGTGCGACACCATTGAGAAGGCGGGCGGCCTGGAATTGCAGGAGACTTTGTTGCGCCACGTAAAGATCCTGCTGCGCCAGGAGCACCGCGACATAATTATCAACGCCCTGGCGATAACGCGCGTTAGTGAGATCGAATCGTTTTTGCTGGGCCTCGAGCAGTAGTTGCTGCGCCTGGAGTTTTTCGTCGATGATCGAGCGAACCGCAAGAGCATCCGCCACTTCGCGAAAAGCTGTCTGAATGGCTTTCTCGTAATTGGCGATCTCGATACTGCGGCCAATTTTGGATACCGCGAGTTTGCCGCGCGTCCCGCCCACGTCAAAAATCGGGATCGTAATTTGTGGCGCAAAACTCCAGGTCGCTGACGGACCGGTAAACAAATCACTGAGTTTCGCGCTCGCGGTGCCCGCCGAACCAGTCAAAACGATTCGGGGAAAAAACGCAGCGCGCGTCGCGCCAATGTCGGCGTTGGCCGCTTTCAAGGTGTGCTCGGCAGCGAGAACATCCGGCCGGCGTTGCAGGACTTCCGACGGAATCCCTGAGGGCAAATCCGTCAGCAGATGTTCCTGCTGCAATGACTGGTCCGAGGAAAGATTTTTCGGCAACGGCTCGCCGACCAGCAAGGTGAAAGCGTTTTCCGCCTGCGCTAGAAGCTGCGCGTAATTGGCGATATTCACCCGCGCCGTTTGCACCTGCGCCTGGGCGGTTTGCAAATCCAGTTCCGACGCGACGCCAGCCTCAAAACTTTTCCGGTTCAATTCGTAGGAGGACTGGACTGCATCGAGCGTTTGTTGTCCGATGGCTTTGGCCTGGCGGTAATGCAGCAGCGTCAGATATTGGGAAGCCACTTCCGAGATGAGCGCAATCTGCACGCTTTTGCGCGCCTCGTCGCTTGCGAAATATTTTTCCAGCGCCTCCAGTTTCAGGCTGCGCACCCGCCCGAAAAGATCCAGTTCGTAGGACGCGCCGACATCCAGGGTGTAAGTAGTGAGGATCGTTCCGCCATTAAAAGCGGTCACCGCTCCAGAAAACCTCTGCCGCGTCCTGGTCGCCTCGCCCTGGACTCCCGGGTAAAGTTCTGAGCGTTGAATCCGGTATTGTGCCCGCGCCTGTTCCACGCGCAGCGCCGCCACTCGCAGATCACGATTATTTTCCAGCGCCCGTTCGATTAAAGTTTTCAATCGTGGATCTTCGAAGAAATCGCGCCAGTCAATCTCTGCCGCCGTGCTGGTCGCGTTTGTTAGCGTGGCCCCTCTCGGCCAGACATCGCTGACTGGCGCGACGGGCCGTTCATACTTCGGCACCATGGTGCAGCCGCCTAAAATTGCGCCGACGCCAAGAATTAAAAGACCATGCCTCCTCATACCGTTTGCTCCCTGGTGTCGCCGGACTTTGTCTCCGGAACGTGTTTTACTTTTCCTTTAAAAATCCGGCGCACCACCACGTAAAAGACCGGGATTAAAAATATCCCCAGCGCCGTCGCCGTCAGCATCCCGCCCGCGACCCCCGTGCCAATCGCGTTGCGGCTCGCTGAACCCGCTCCGGTGCTGATCACCAGTGGCATCACCCCAAGGATGAAAGCGAACGACGTCATCAGAATGGGCCGCAGCCGCAAATGCACCGCTTCCAGTGTCGCCTCGATCAACCCTTTGCCCTCCGCTTGCAGATCCTTGGCGTATTCGATGATCAGAATCGCGTTCTTCGTCGCTAGCCCAACGATTGTGAGCAGACCGACTTTGAAATAAACGTCGTTCGGCAATCCTCGCAGTTTCGTCGCGAGCAAGGCTCCTAAAATTCCCAGTGGCACCACCAGGATGACCGATAGCGGAATCGACCAGCTTTCATAAAGCGCCGCGAGGCAAAGAAACACCACCAGCAGCGAAAGCGCGTAAAGCATCGGCGCTTGCGACCCCGACAAACGTTCCTCGTACGATTGGCCGGTCCATTCGTAGCCGATTCCCGCCGGCAATTGCTTCGCCATCTCCTCCATCGCATCCATTGCTTCGCCCGTGCTTTTTCCCTGGGCGGGCGCGCCGACAAATTCGTAAGACGGAAAGCCGTTGTAATTCTGTAACTGCGGCGAGCCAAAAATCCAACGCACGGTCGCGAAGGCGGCGAGCGGCACCATCGTCCCAGTGCGGTTGCGCACATAAACATTCTGGACGTCGTCCGGCGACATCCGGAACGGCGCGTCGAGCTGGACGATTACCCGTTGCACCCGGTTGCCATTGATGAAATTGTTCACATACGAAGAACCGAAACTGGTTTGCAACGTGGTGTTGATGTCGCCGAGCGAAACTCCGAGCGTGCTCGCTTTCCCTTCGTCCACATCGACTTTGAGTTGCGCGGCGTCCTCCAAACCCTGCACGCGCACGCCGACCACCACCGGATTCTTCGCAGCCAGGCCAAGCAATTGTTTCTGCGCCTCCAGCAATTTTGCGTGACCCAGCCCGGCCAGATCCTGCAATTGAAAGTCGAACCCGGTCGAATTCCCCAGCTCCGCAATAGCCGGGGGATTAAGCGGGAAAATAATCGCGTCCTTGATCGACGAAAATTTTCCGGCCGCGCGCGCGATCACCGACATCACGGTGTGCTCGGCTCCTTTGCGCTGGCCCCAATCTTTCAAGCGCCCAAAGGACAACGCCGAGTTTTGGCCGCGTCCGTTGAAACTAAATCCCGCCACCGTGATGAAGCTCTCGATCTCCGGCTGCTTGAGAAAATATTCCTCCACCTGTTTGAGCACTGCGTCAGTCCGTTCCTGCGTCGCGCCCACCGGCAATTGAATGTTAGTGATAAAATAGCCTTGGTCTTCCGCCGGCAAAAAAGACGATGGCAGCTTGACGTAGAGAAAACCGACCAGCGCAACCACGATCAGGAACAGCACGATGGCCGCCGGGCTGTGTTTCAAAATCCGCGCGATGGACGATTGATAATGAGTCGTCCCGCTGGCGAACGAACGATTGAACCAGCCGAAAAATCCGCGCTTCTCATGCTTGTGCCCCTTGGGAATCGGCTTCAGCAACGTCGCGCACAACGCAGGCGTCAGCGACATTGCGAGGAAAACCGAGA
>JBDSIW010000427.1:0-3987 GCA_039917795.1 Verrucomicrobiota bacterium
CCTCTGGTTTCGAGCGGTGCGCCGATTGCCGTTCATCTCATGCCTGGAGTTTTCCTCCTCATTGCAACGGCGTGCGTTCATGGCGCGATTGCTGGCGACACGATTCAGGGACTGTGGTGGAACCAAACCACCACGCTGGCCCTGAACTATCCAAATCAGGATCTCTATGTGAACACCATCGCGCGTGATAACGAGCGACGCTGTTTTCAGTTTATGAAAATCGTGGAACTTTCGAGTCCGGCGGAGATTCAATTTTTCATCGGCTGCGACCAGGAACGCGGCACGGTTTTCGGTGGCGAATACGCACAAAAACAAACCGGCATCAGCTGGGCAAAACTCTGAGGTTTAATTCAGTGAGCAAATCCATCAGCCATGTCAAACATCTGCGCAAGCAGGAAGGTGTCTTCGCCATCAACGTTCTGCGTCTTGGCGCGGATGTGCCGGATGGAAATACGGTGACGATCGGTTCCCGCGTTTATGAATGCGATGACCAGGCGAAAACGAACATTGCCAGCGGACGTGTGCGCGTTTCGATTTTTAACGGCTATGCAAATGCGACGTTGAACTTCAACCAATCCCAAAATGTGGCGGATGGGAATACGGTCACGGTGAGAGCAAAGACTTATACCTTCCGTGCTGCCCTGACCAACGTTGATGGCTACGTGAAAATCGGCGCGACGATTGCGCGCAGTATTTACAATCTGGTCGCTGCGATGAATGTCGGCAACGACGACCTGTATGGTCCGCCGAATAATTATGGAGCGCTGAATGATGCGGGCGAAGGTGCGGGTGTGGATTACGCGGCAGCGATGACACAGAACGCTGCTGGCATCGAGTCAGGTTACGGTGGCGATTTTGATTTGCAGATTGCGCATCGCGCGGGCGGCGCGGTTGGCAGCACGGTCGCATTGGCTGCAACGCTCGTTGGCGGTGCTTCGTGGGCGGAAGGAAATTTTCTTTCCAACGTGCCTCATCCGACGGCAGATCAATTCGCAACTTCAGTGGCGGCAGCTTTCAACTCGGATCCAGACGGGCCGGTGTGGGCGGAAAAAATTTCCGGCACGGAAGTGTTGGTCTGGTCGCGACGCGATGGAGATGTGCGGCTCACTTGTTCTTCCGCTTTTTCCTCCGGCTCCAACTTCTGGGAATCGGCGACGCTGATGGGTGGCATCGGTGAACGTGAAGGATTGATGTTGGTCGGTGCGGTGCGCCGTGTGGCGACTGCAACGGAGGCGACCCTCGGACGGCTCCACGCGGCGTTTGGTTTTGAACCGACTGGAGCGCTCGTTCGCTGGACCAATGCAGCCGGAGTCACACTTCCTTTTGATGGAAGCATCGTGCTGAGCGGTCGTCGGGCCACGATCACGAAAGGCGCGACTTTATTTGTGGCCGGGCAAATTTTTCACCTGCTGGTTTTCAAATAAAATCATGAACACTCTCTATCCAATCATTCGCCGTAAAAGACGTCCGTTGATTCCACCGGAGGAACCGAAACCGCCGGTCGTGACGGAACTTTCCGAGGAGTTAGCCAAATCCGATGAACCGAAAATTGCCATCTCTAAAAACACCGCGCTGGATGACGCAAAGGAATAATCCGGCGTGGGCGTTAAAGATTCAGGAGCGCAACCGACGACGACGCGCGAAGGCGTCGCCATCGGCATCGCTGCTGCAGAATCTAATTTCGCATTGGCGACTCGATGAGTTGAGCGGCGACCGTTACGACGCGCATGGAACCAATCATCTTGCCGACACGACCAGCGTGCCGTCGGTTTTAGGAAAACTTGGCAACGCGGCGGACTTCGATGGTGACACGAATTATTTGACCTGCGCGAGCAACGCGTCGCTGCAGGCGGGTGATTTCGATTGTTGTTTTGCGGCATGGGTTTATTTGCGCAGCGATATTTCGCTCGAGCAAAACCATCATTTCATCGGCAAATGGGACGCCGCGGAGTTCGACCTCGCGTTCAAGGCGTCGGCTACCGGCTGTTTCGCGTTGGATTACGGTTCCGGCTCAGTAGATGCCGTGACCTTCGGCGCTCCCGATTTGGACAACTGGTTTTTCGTGGTGGCCTGGCATGACAGCGTTGGCGACGAACTCGGCATCCAGATCAACAACGGCGCTGTAGATGTGGTGAGCTATGGGGATGGCGCCTCACCCAGTGAGGGAGCGTTTTGCCTCGGCACTTTGATTGAAGCCGCCGGACGCGCGGACGTTTATCTCGATTCGGTCAGTTATTGGAAACGGACCTTGAGCGCTGGGGAACGATCGCGCCTTTGGAATAACGGCGCTGGATTGGATTACGCGAACTTTGCATGAACCTGGTGAAACGAATCTGAATTATGGCGCTCATATTGATCAAAGAAAGTGGAACCGGATTGCCGGATGCGAATGCTTACGCGGATGCGGCGGATGGCGATGCGTATTTTGACGGTCATCTGTATGCGATGGCGTGGACGGCGGCGAGCGCCGGGAACAAAGATGCGGCGCTGGTTTTCGCGACGCGACTGATTGATGCAGAATATCAGTTTTATGGATTCACAACGAAGGCAGCACAGGCGTTGTCGTTGCCGCGTCAACGTTGTCCTGATCCTGATGGGGAAAGCGGTGAAATCGGTTTTCTTCCGAGCGATGCAATTCCAAAAGAAGTTCTGCAAGCGACGTGCGAGATGGCGCGTGAACTTTTGATTTTGGATCGCACGGCTGCGCCTTTAGGTGAAGGGCTAAAATATCAAAACGTCGGGTCTGACCAAACGGGTTACAGCAAAACGGATGTGCGTCCGATTATTTCGCACGTTGCGCAAGCGCTGCTCGCGAAGTTTGGAACGCTGATCAAAAGCAAGAGCGGCTCAGTCTCACTCGTACGAGTATGAACACGGAAAAAATTATCAACGTAGTGGATCACGCGGCGGCGATGAATGATCGCTGGCTGTTCCTCGCGGCGTTTTGCCTGCTGCTCGTCGGCGGTGGCGCGGTGGTTTATTGGCTCGTCAAACAATTACAATCAGTCATCGCCGATCACGCACAATTGCGTGAAGCGCATCACCACGCGCTCGCGCAAATCATCGAAAAACAAAATGAGATGGCGCTGAAGCTCGCTATCTGCATCGACCGCAATTCGGAAGCGCTCCAGGAATGCGCGTTTGAGCTCCGCAGATTTCAAGAGTCTTAGCAAACGTACACAGGAAAAATATGAAACGTTACGCATCAATTCATGTTGGGACACGACTCGCAGCAACGCACGGCTGGGGCGTGATGATGGAACAGGAAAGTGGGCGCGAATTGGTCTGCTTGGGCTATACGCGCGAACAAGCGGAACGATTGGCTGGGCAGCTAAACGCAGAAAAGGAGAAGAAAATTATGAAACAAATTATACCCATTTTGGCGGTGGCAGTTTTTGTGTTGAGAGGATGTGCGATGACGAAACCGTTGCGCGGTGGTCAGGCAACGACGAAAGCCGCTGGCATCGAGCAGAAAATTTTGCAAAGCGATAATCCATCTCAAGTTTCTCGACAGGATCAAGAGACGGTTAAATCGCGGAGCTACACTTTGCCAGCGGGTTCGCGCATTGAAGAAACGCGTGTGCGTGAAAATGAAAAAGGATTTTCCGTCACGAATATTCAGGCGGTCGTTGTCAGCGCGTCCACGCCAGTTGTTGAGCGTGAAGAAACGCGGGCGAAAACAGAATTGGGTGCGGCGCAAAAAGATACGGCGCGAGAAATCGGCGCAAAACTTTCCAGCCTCAAAGGAATTGTTTGGGTTGGTGTCTTGATGTTTTTGTTTGGCCTGGCTTCGATGTTTTATCCGCCATTGCGAGCCATCATAGGAAGCGTCACGACGAGCGCGGCCATTCTCGCCGGCGGCGTCGCGCTCATGGTCCTGCCGACTCTCATCGTCGGCAACGAGCTTTTAATAATGGGCGGCGTCGCGCTGCTGGTCGGTGGATGGTTCATCGCCCATCGCTACGGAAAGCTGCGCGGCTTCGTGGA
>JBDSIW010000428.1:0-3782 GCA_039917795.1 Verrucomicrobiota bacterium
CGTGAGGCTTTCGTTGTCAGCGATGCACAAGGCCGCTCCGCGGGATTTCAATGCGGAAAAGATTTCGCCGGCGAACCATGATTCGTGGCGGAACTCGAACGCGGCTTTCATTCCTTTCGGCAACGAGGCGAGGAAATCTTCCAGTCGCGGTAAATCTTTTTTCAAAAACGGCGGGAGCTGAAAGAGAATCGGGCCGAGCTTGTCGCCGAGCATTTTTACAACTTTCCAAAAATGATTCACGGTGTCGGCGCTGCCGACCAGCTTTTGGAAATGGGTGACTTTTTGCGGTGCCTTGAGCGCGAAACGAAATTCGGAAGGAGTCAGCGCGATCCAGTTCGCTAAGGATTTCTCGCTCGGGATTTGGCGAAACGTGTAGTTGATCTCCGTGGTCGGAAATTTTCCCGCGTAATATCCCAGCATCTTCGCCGTGGAAAAATCGCTCGGGTAAAATTTTCCCTTCCATTCCGGGTATTGAAATCCAGATGTCCCAATCCAAATCACGCGACGAGCTTACACGCAGTCTCATTGGGCGCAACGCGTTGTTGTGTGCCCAACCTCCCGTGATAACTGCATCAAATCTTTTTCAGCACATTTGAAACCGCATTGGGCGGCGTTGGCGCCGCCTTAGCCGGAACGATGCAGTTGAGAAATGCGCCGAACGTGTTCTGGGGCGGCGAATCGACCGGAGCGCGGACTTTAGTCCGCTTCGATCTGGCGAACCGATTGGTGTCCGCTGTGGCCGGTTGGCAATCGAGTTGAAGCGGAATAAATCCGCGCTCTAGTCGCAACGCGTCTGACTTCAACTGCATTGTTCCGTCTTAGACTCATTGTTCCCCGGCGTGTCAAAGGAAGAGGATTTCAGACGCTGAAACATCGTAGGTTTGAAAAGAAGCGTTGCCACCCGCTTGCCTTGGATCAAAATCGCAATCATGAGTTGGGATCATTCTTTTATTTCGCCGTTCATTGCGCTGTTGCTGGCTCTCGGCTGCGCCAACGGGGAATCGCTATCCAATGAGTTGCCCGAAAAAACTCCTCCGCCTCTATGGGATACGTTCAGCGACACCTGGGTGGCGACCGATGCGATTGGACGATCTGTTCCACCTTTCGAAGAAGTGGGACCGCCGCGACGCGACAAGGCGGTAGGGATCTTTTATTTTCTTTGGCTGACGGAACACGGCGGAGCGGAGCCTTACGACGTTACCAAAATCCTGAAGGCAGATCCCGGTGCGATGCAAAAACCGAAGAGCCCGCTCTGGGGACCGTTGCACGCGCCGCACCATTGGGGCGAATCGATTTTCGGCTATTACCTCGCGGACGATCCGGGCGTCCTGCGCAAACATGCGCAGATGCTTTCGGACGCGGGAGTCGATGCCATTTTCTTCGACGTCTCAAACCAGAGCACCTACAAACCGCAATACATGGAATTGTTGCGCGTGTTCGCCGAATTCAAACAGCAGGGCGGACGCCCTCCACAGGTTGCGTTCATTTGTCCGTTCTGGGACCCGGCCAAAGTCGTGGACGAACTTTACCGCGATTTGTATGCGCCTGGATTATATTCCGATCTCTGGTTTCGTTGGGAAGGCAAACCACTCATCCTCGCTGATCCCGAAATGCTGTCGCTCCATTCCGGCACCGATCAAATGCGGACGCCGGCCCAGCTGCTTTCCGGACCCACGCTCGGACAATCGTTCACGGTCGAGACTGACGGATTGGAAAGCGTCGCGGTACGAGTTCCGACCTGGCGGACAACTCCCTCGATGACTCTGTCGCTTTTCCGAGGCGGGCCCGGCGGTGAACGGGTCGCGTCGCAACGCTTCGAGAAGGTGCGAGACAACGAATGGGCTTCGCTGAAATTAAATCCGCCCGTGACGGCGGGCGTTTATTATCTCGAGATGTCGCAGGCGGAAGGGCAGGTCGGATGGTGGGGCAATCGGGATCAAGTTCTTCCGCTCGGAACGGCCTTCGACGACGGCAAACCTTCGCCCGGAGTTCGTTCGTTGCGACTGGTTCATTTAAGCAAAAGCGCGCAAACGGTCCGTGAGTTCTTCACCTTTCGGAAACCGCAGGCCGATTATTTCCAGGGCCAGACCCAGGCCGACATGTGGAGTTGGCTCGAGGTTTATCCGCAACATGTTTTCACCAACACAGCTGGCGCCCGTGAGCAAATATCCGTCGGCGTCGCGCAGAATGCCGTCGATGCGCGGCTCGGCTCGATGAGCGAACCGGGCGCGCGCGGACGTAGCTTTCACAAAGGCGCCACGGGTACGCGGCCCGATGCGGTCCTGCACGGTTTCAACGCGGCGGAACAATGGGAACGCGCGCTCAAGGAAGATCCGCAATTCGTTTTCATCACTGGCTGGAACGAGTGGATCGCAGGGCTGCACGATGAATTCAACGGCACGCGATTGCCCGTCATGTTTGTCGATCAGTTCGACCAGGAGCACAGCCGCGACATCGAGCCGATGATGGGCGGGCATGGCGACAATTACTATTATCAGATGGCCAGCTACATTCGGCGGTTCAAAGGAGCGCGTCCGATCTCGCACGTTTCCCCAAAGCCCATCCAGATCGACGGGCGCTTTGAGGATTGGAAGGCCGTCCAGCCGGAATTTCGCGATACCATTGGCGATCCGGTGCAACGCAATCATCGTGGCTGGACCACCAACCTGTTTTACAAAAATGAAACCGGACGAAACGACCTCGTCGTCATGAAAGTGAGCCGTGACGAGCAGAACCTTTACTTTTACGCGCGCACCCGTGACCCGCTCACGCCCGCCTCGGATTCCAACTGGATGCTGCTGTTTCTCGACGTGGATGCGAACTCCAAAACCGGCTGGCTCGGCTACGACTTTGTGGTGAATCGAAACCGCGCCGGTGCAAACAAATCCATGATCGAGCGCAACGTGGAGGGAAAGAATCGTTGGGCGGAGCCAAAGGAAATCAGCTTTCGCGCGAAAGGCAATGAACTGGAACTGGTCGTTCCGTTGAGCACGTTGGGCCTGAAAGAAATTCCGGCGCATCTCGATTTCAAGTGGGCCGACAACATTCTGCAAACCGGTGACTGGAGCGACTTCACGTTGAACGGCGACGCCGCGCCCAACGACCGTTTCAATTATCGCGCAATATTTCGATAGCCGAACTTTAGTCGCAAGTTGAGGCCGGTAGGGACGGATTCCACTCCGTCCCATTCTGCCGACGCCGTCGGCGCGAGCGCAGTGAGCATCGTTCCCGCCGCGACTCGGAACGGAAACTTGCTTCGCTCGCCGCGCTTTGCGCGAGTTGGGGACGCGGTGGAACGCGTCCCTACCGATCGAAAAAATTTACCCCGCCGTGAGCGCCACACGTTCGTCGTCCAGCGCGTCGGTTTATTCGAGGAAATAATCGTAGCCGTCCACGTAGCTCGTGATTTTCCCGACATTAACGTGCAGGACTTTGGTCGCGAGTTGGCGGATGGAATGAACATCGTGGGAAATGAAAATGAGCCAGAAGATTGAGGGGTCCGCTGGACACGCGAACCTGCCTTTATTCAAAATTGCCAAGTGAAGACTAGTGGGTACGCTCGACACGAAAACAAACAGATTGCTCATGAAACGTTTTTGCCTATACGTCGGAATGTTCGTGGCAACAGCCCTGATTTTTTTTATGGCCTCAGCCCAAACCAGCCTGGACATTGCCCGACAAGGCAACTCGGTCTCTATTTCCTGGCCGACCAATTCTACGAACTTCGTTCTCCAGCAAGCCGTGGCCCTTTCCTCACCCACTTTGTGGACTAACAGTTCGCA
>JBDSIW010000429.1:0-3878 GCA_039917795.1 Verrucomicrobiota bacterium
CCGCAAATCCGCCGGGTCCAGGACCCGCTCCACTTCACGCATCCGATCCGACCATTCGACAAAATTTCCGCCCGTGATCGGCCCTCCCCTGCTACCTCCTTCCGTCCCGCCGGTTGTCTCGCGCCCGAGCTGTCGCGTTAAATTGCGCAATCGCTCTTTCTCCGAAACCCCTCCGCCGTTTCCGCCTTCGCCGGTGCCTTTTGCTTCGCCTTCAGACGGCGATCCTTCTGCATTTGCCTGTGCCGCGGAATCTTCTTTTCCGCCGGGAGAATTTCCCTGCGACGCTTGCTGGCCTTGCTTTCCTTTTTCTCCGTCTCCAGGTGCAGCGCCTTCGCCTTTTTTAGAATCTTTGGCCGAAGCCTGCTGTCCTGACTTCTCGCCATCTCCTTTCCCCGGCGACGAACCCTCGCCCTTCTCCGCTGTCTGGGTCGACGCCGGTTTGCCTTCCTTACCTTTTTCCGACCCGCGACTCGCAGATTCCTGTTTCCCCTTCTCTTCACCCGGCCCTTGGCCTTGCGCCGATTTCTCCCTGCCGTTTCCCGCTTGCGCCTGTCCCTTGTCCGTCGCATTGGTTCCGAGACCGGCGCGCTGTCCATAACGCTCCGCGCCTTGTGACGTTTGGTTCGTCTGATTTTTTCCGGTCGGGCGGCCTGCGCCAGCAACGGCGTTCGTCCCGCCCCATTCCCGCTCCAGTTGCTTGGCGAGATCGTCGAGTTCCTTTTGCGCGTAGCGCAATGCTTCGGCTTCATTGCCCAGCACACTTTCCGCGGCGCGCTCCACGCTCTGGCGAAGCTGATTGATATTCGTCCGCGCTGAACGTTCCACCTCGCTGGCCTGCGGTAGAAATCCGCGCTCCGTCATTTGCGCGCTCATGTCCAGGAGGTTTTCCGTGTGCGCCTGGTCGGCGCGGCGCAACGTGTCGTAAAGCTGCTGGAAGAGCAACGGCTCGGAATTCTCCGCCTGCTCGGCCACCGCGCGCATTCCGGAAAGCAAATTGGTCAACCCGCTCTTCTGCTGCGCCATCTGCTCGCCCAATTGTTTGCGCTCCGCGGCATTGTCCAGTGACTTCTGTTTCCCGTTTTCCAGATTGTCCAGGTCCTTGGCGATTTCCTCCTGGCGTTGCGCCAGCTCGCGCGACTCGTTGCGCAAATCCCGCATTTGGTCTGAGAACTGGCTCGAAGTCTGTTTGCGCAGATCGTCCCGCAGATTTTGCATGGCCTGTTGCGCGCGGGTGCCGGCCGCGAGCGCTTGCGACGCCGACTCCTTATCCAATTCTTCCGCGGCGCGTTGCATATCTGAACGCGTCTGCTCAAGTTGCTTTTGCGTCTTGGGCGAAGTTGACCGCGATTGCTCGAGCTTCTGTTTCATCTCATCGACTTCCGCCAGCATGTTCCGCTCTTCGTCGCGCAATCGTTTGAGCTGACGCTTGATCTCCTCGCGTTCCTGTTCCGTCTTGGCCGCCTGCAACGACGATTGCAATTCCTTCAAGCGCTCGTTCAAGTCCTGCTGGCGCTGGGCCAATTCCTTCAAGCGATCCGCCGTTTGCAGTTTCTCTTTTTGTTCCGGCGTCGCGGCGGCTTTCGCCTGCCGTTCCGTCTCGTAACGGTTCTTCTCCTGCTTCATCTCAAGCTGGTCGAGCTGGCGTTCGTTTGCCTGGCTGCTTTCGCCTTTTCCTTTGCTCTTGGATTCCGAGACGCGATGTTCGCGGGGAATCAGTTTGAGCAATGCCTGGTAAGCTGCCTGTTGCGCGGCGATGGCCTCGGGCAATTTCGCGGCGGAATTTTTGGATTGGTCGAGGGCAGATTGCGACGCCTCCATCTTTTTGATCGCAGTTTCCAAGGCGGTGCGCTCGCGCAGATTTTCTGTTTTCTCCAGAAGCTGGCGCGCCTGTTTAAGAGCCGATTCCTGCGCATCGCGCACCACGAGAATATCCGAGGCATACGAGCCTGTGGGTTTGGGCGATTTCCCGCGCGTCACCGAGTTGGGGGTTCGCTCCTGTGCCAAAAGCGTCGCCGCTGCGAAGAACGCGACGAGGAGGAACCAGCGACCTCCGATGCGACAGGAAACCATGACAGTATCTAACTGCAACGCCGGACATTGGTCAATTGCGCGGAGCTGAGACTTTCCGGAAAAATGGCGGGCTCCGCTTGAGCCATTCTTCGGACGCTGGAATTTCCAGCGCACGTTCGTTGCAACAATTTGCTTTGCGAGAAAGCCGCTTCGCCCTCACGCGCTGAATTGTGCTTTCGCACTTCACTCATTTTCAGGATGGTCACGTTGTGGCATGGCAAGACCTCAGCACGGATTGGCAGATGACCTCGTTCAATCTGCTCGCCCTCGCCTTGATGGGACTGTTGATGAATGCCGTCTCATCGGCGAGGCCGCTGCGGGTCACAGACCCGCGCCCCGGACCGCGTCTCTGTGAGGCGCAGCACGCTGAATTGACCCAACCTCCAGAAATTTTCTCCCGCTCTCTCGCATTCATCCTCTCGCCGGTGCTCGCGCCGAATTCTCTCGAGCGATCGCAGTCCTTAACCGCCTTCCCGTCGTTTCTCCGGCGCGCCGGCGGATGCCTCTGCGGACTGCTGCTCTATTATTGGATCTATTGGCAACTTGTGAACGCGTTTCAACTTCGCGGAATTGTCCTCCATTATCTGGCCGCGCCCGCGGTTCTGCTCATGAGTGAAGGGTTCGTCGCCGTTGTCACCCTTCTTTGGCTGCCGAGTGGACGTCTCCTGCCCGTGCTGCACCGCAATCCCTTCGCCGCGCGCAGCGTCGCGGAGTTCTGGGGTCGCCGCTGGAACCTCTGGATGAGCGATTGGTTTCGATACGTCATTTTTACGCCGCTGCGCCGCCGTCCCATGCTGGCGGTGTGGTTGATCTTTTTTCTCTCGGGGCTCCTGCACGAATACGTTCTCAATCTGGGCCTCTGGTGGGTGACAGGCAAAAACCTCTTCGGCACCATGATGATTTACTTCCTGCTGCAAGCGGCCGGTGTGCTGATGGAACGCCGCTTTCTCAAACATCGTCCGCTCCCCAACCCACTTTTTACGTGGCTGATCGTGCTGGCGCCGGTGCCCCTCGTCTTCCACGAATCCATGCTGCGGATGCTCCATCTCTGGCCAGAATTTAATCAGGGAATTTAACCACAACCCAATCTAAGGTGCGGTCAGCCGATAAAATCGTTGGTTTAGATTTGTCACCGCGTCATCGTAGTTCCAATTCCCATTTATATCCGCGTTGATCGGCGCAATGGGCGCAAAACTTCCCGAATTGAGATTGGTCGAGCCAAGTAACGTGTGCGCGCCGTTCGGAATTCCAATGCCTTGGACAGTTGCATGGCCATCTGGCAATCGCATGACAGAAAGTATTTTCAGAAAGGGATCACCCAGAAACCGCGCGACTCCAAAAGCGTCATTGAAATTTCCCGTGATGAGGGCCCTTCCCGTGTCGTCGAGGCGCACGGCGTTAGCGAGATCGTTTGGTCCGGTGGAAAGATCGACAACGGATTTGCCGCCGTTGCCATAGGAGGAATCAAGTGTGCCATCCGGGAGATACCGCACCAGCGTGACCTCATAATCGGCGCCGATCGATCCCGCGCCCGCCACGAGAATTTTTCCGTCTGGTTGCATTGCCACGGCATAGGCGAAATCCGCGCCTAAACCAATCGGAGTGGTCAACTTCCCATCGCCGTCGAATGAATTATCTGGCAGACCGTTTGTCAGATAACGCGCCACCGCCATGTCGACAGCGGAGCCGCTCGCTATCGCCACCCCGACCACCACGATGCGACCGTTGGTTTGAATGGTCATCGCGAATCCCTCGGCGATCACCCCAAAGTCCGTAGCGACGCGTCCGAAGGAACCAAAAGAATTATC
>JBDSIW010000430.1:0-8154 GCA_039917795.1 Verrucomicrobiota bacterium
GGGTCACGACGTATAAATTATTCGATCCATCAATCGCCACGCCGACCGGGCGGCTCGATGCCGGGAGGGTCAGGTAGGTGGTGGTAATGCTGTTCGCCGTGTCGCCTGGCAACGAGATTTTGCGGATCAGGTTGTTGGTTTTATCCGCCAGGTAAAGGTTTCCTGCGGAATCCAGCGCCAAACCGGATGGACCGTTGAACTGCGACGCGCTCGCGGTGTTTCCGTCCGCTTTGCCAAACGGTTTCGAGTTGCCGGGCGCGGGCCCGCCGCCGAGGGTTTCCACCGTGATTTCAGCTTGGGCCGCGGCCGCGATGAGCAGGGCAATGGCGATAAATTTGCCCGGGCGTATGAGGTAACGCGAACCCGCGAACCGGGAGCGTCGAGCGGTCGGAATCCGGGCTCCCGGTTCCGAATTTAGAAAAGTTTGCATAATAATTTTAGGTTCGGTCGTTGACTGATCCTGATTATTCGGCCCTCTCGGTCGGAAAATATTGGGGCTTGATCGGTTTGTTCCAATCGACTGGGCGGCCGGTATCCCATGCGGTCCACTTCTCTTCGGGCTTCTGCACTTGGCTTTGGTGCAGGAAGTCCGCGCTGTCCGGTGCGGCTTGGAAATCGTTTCCGCGGATGATGGTCGGAGTTACGAAGATGACGAGGTCGCGCTTGTCGCGGGATTTTTCGTCCTTGCGAAAGAGCAGGCCGATGCCGGGGAGATCGCCGAAGAGGGGGACTTTGGTGAAGGACTTACTGCTGTTATCCTGGCGCAGACCACCGAGGACAAGAGTGTAGCCGCTCGGGATCATGGCCTGGGTGGTCAATTTGCGGCGGCTGAAGATGGGGGAGGAACTTTCCTGGTTGTTCAACACCACGGTTTCAGGCTTGAGCTCGCGATCCGAGATTTCCGGTTTCAGATCCAGGAACACGTTCGAGGTCCCGAAGATGCGCGGGGTAACGAGGAGTTTGATGCCGATTTCGTTGAGGATGGTGTTGTTCGGGCCAGCGAGGAGGTAATTAGGTTTGACGGTGTTGGGCGAGACGGACCCGCCGGTGTTGGCGCCTTGTTGTTGTTCGAAAACCGGGATGTTGCGCACGACGGAAAGTTCCGTGGCGACGTTCTCCAAGGTGACGGCGCGTGGGGTGGCGATGGATTCGGCGTCTGCATCGCTATTGAGGAAAGAGAGGGCGACCTTTACGCCATCGGCATTAAGGAAGAAAGTGGAAGGATTCAAACCGCTCATGGTGTTGGCGGATATTCCGGGAGGCGTGGTGCCGCCAACCAAAGTGTTAAAGGTCGAGGCCACGGAGGAACCGGTGGTGGAAGTGGGGCGTCCACCGGGAGTCGTGCCCGTGCTCGTCGTCACTGGCGTGGTGGTCGAGGTGGTGCCGGTGGTGATGCCGTTGCCGAAAGTGATGTTTTGTTTGGAGAGGGTATCGGTCCAGTCCACGCCTTTGCTGGTGCGGGGGTTGTGGTTCACTTCGATGAAGCGGGCTTCGATGAGGATTTGCTTGGTCTGGGTATCGAGCTTGGTCAACAAGGCTTCAACGGCTTCAAGCTCTTTTTCAGTGGCAGAAATGACCAGTTGGCTGGTGCGGATGTCGGCCACCACGCGGCCTCGCGAGGAGATGGTGTTGGTAAGGATGGTGACGAGGTTGGTCGGGTTCGCGTAATCAAGTTGAAAGACGCGGGTCTGGAGCGGGGCAAGCGCGGCGGAGTCTTTCAGCGTGACGCGCGCGATTTTCGTTTTCGGGTCTTTGACGATCTGGAGGTTGTAGTTTTCAAGCAGCGCAAGGAGGGCTTCCATGGCGGTGACGTTTTCCCATCGGAAGGAAACGGTCGGGTGCGCTGGCACCTTGCCGGTGGCGTCGGGGACGAGGTTGAGAATTTTGGGGTCAAACTGGAAATTGAGGTTGGCCTGGCGCGCGAGCGTGCGGATGGCGTCGGGCAATGGCGCTTCGTCGATCTGGATCAAGGGCACGACGTCCTCGGAACCTTCGGCGGCAGTGAGGGCGGGGTGAGCGGCGGTGACTTCCTCGGTGGAAGGCGAAATAATGATCGGTGCGCTGGAAGGGGCAACGATGACATTGGCGGGCGCGACGACCTCGGTGCTGGCCACGACGTGGGGGCCGCGCCGTGAGGAGCGGGGAAAGAAGGGGTCTTTGCCGCTTTTTGAATCATCCTGGAAAACGGATTTGCGAAATACCATTTCCACTTTGTTGGTGGAGTCGGCGTTGTCGCTGGGCGCGGTGGCACGGGGAGCGGCGGGCGATGCGCCAGCGGTGGAAGCCGCAGGGGAGGTGACCCCCGTAAGAGTCAAGGCCAGCAGCACGATGGAGAACTTGAGCAGGCGCGAGGTGCGGGCGACCCGGGTGGAGCTGGCGCAATTGAGCCGGCGCAATAAAGTGTTTGAGTTCATATTTGAGGAGACAACGGTCGGATGTTTCATTGGCCAATCGGTTTGATGAGCGAGACAATTTCGAATTTAAAGTTTAGGTTTTCTCCATCTTGCTCCGTGCCTTTGCTGGAAGGAGCGAGTTCAAGATTTTGCACCCGCACATACGGGAAGCTGTTTTCAAAATCAGCTAGAAACCTGCCAAGCTCGTGATAGTGGGAAGTTCCTTTGACGGGGAAGATGGCGGCTTTGTAGGGAAACTTCGGAAAAATGCCGACATCGCTCATTTGTTCGCGCTGGAAATCCAGAAAGGTGACTTCTTTGGTGACGTTGAATTGGTTGATGGTATTGATCACCCAGAGGTAAAGGTCGCCCGAGGCCATTGCCCCCTCGATCTTCTCCAGGGATTTGCCATTCTCTTCGAGACTGGACTCGATGGTGTCGGCTTTGCGCAAAAGAGTTTCGGCCTGGGAGACTTTCGCGCGCATGTCGCCGGTCTTTTTCTGGACGCTGGAGAGCCGTGTGTATTGATTCTGGATGACGAAAAACCAGAGGCCCGCGATCACTCCGGCGGCGGCCACTAAAATGAGGGCGATCTGCTGCTTCTTTTCCTTTGTAATTTTATTCATTGCGCCGTATCTCCGGTAATTGAAGTTCGAGGGTGAAGGTCACGTAGGCGGCCACCGGGTCGCTCGGATCATAAGTGGGTTTGGACAAGCTGGTGAGCCGCAGCTCGGAACGGGGAGCCTGCGCGCTAGGTCCTTTTTCCTCGTTGGATTTTGGATTCTGGGACGAGGGCTTGGCATTCAGCGGGTTCGATCCCTCGACTTTTGTGGGGCTCTGGACGTTAGCCTTGGCGATGGCTTCCTTGTATTTGTTGTAATTCTGATCGGCGGGCCGCCAATCCTTCGCCTCGATGGTGATGGCGACTTTCTCAATGGCGGCGGCGGGTTTGCCGGGGATGACTTTGCTGGAATTCGTTTTCGCCGGGACGGGTTCAACGTAAGTAAAGACCTGGTCGGTTTTAAGGCGCATGGCCTGGACTTTATCGACCATGGTTTGCTGGAGAGCATTGAGTGCCGAGCCCAACAGGAAACGATTGGTGGAGAGCCGGGCGAGAGCCGCGAGTTTGCGTTCGATCTCGTTGGATTTTTTAAGGTTTCCGGTCACTTCTGTGTGCCGTGCCTCCATTGATTTCCAGCGCGCCTCGTTTTTCTGGAAGGCGGCGTTGGCGCGGAAGATTTGCCATTGAGTGAACAGGCACCACACGAGCGCCAGTGCGATGACCGCGCCGCAACCCAACAGCGAGCGTTTGACGGGATCGCGCCGCCGCATTTCTTCGGCAGCCTGGGCTTCAGCAAGGAGATTGATCTGGATGGGCATAAATTATTTTGGTTGCGATGCAGGGATGGTGAGCGCCAAACGGGAGAGGCGAAAGGAACTCTCCCGCGCCATCGCAATTGGGACGGGGCATTGTCCGGGGTCGGCGTTCGGTGTTCCGTGTTTAAAAAGTCGGTTTTGCATGATTCGGCTTTTTTAGAAAGAACTCGCGGCGGCGCTGAGGGCGACGGCGAGTTGCGGAGAGAGTTGATCGAGTTCGCCCGCCTGATGCGGTGGGAGGGCGCTGGTTAGGAACGATGCTGAATTCCAGCTCGAGCACGGCACCATCAACTCGGACTGGAGATGTTGGATCAGGAAATCGGAGCGACCGCCGCCGCCGGAAATAAAGACCTGGCTGATGACTTTTTCGTGCTGGTGTTCGAAGAAATCCATCGAGGCGCGTAGCTCCCGGCCTAAAGGCAAAAGCAATGGGATGAGGCTGGATTCAACCTCTGTGGGCATACCGATTTTAATCCCTTCCGCTTCCGCGTAGCTGATCGCCAGCGCCTCTGAAAGTCCTGTGGTGATGCGGTCGCCGCCGATGGCCACCACACGGTTGAGCGCCAGTTCGCCGGACATCAGAACATTGATCGTGGTGCTCTTGAATCCGATATCGACCAGGGCGACGACTTCGCGCTGGAAACTTTCGGGGCGCGCTTTTTCAAAGGCATTGATCGGTCCCAGGGCGCTCAAGGTGACTTGATCGGGGATCAAGCCGGCGAGGCGCGCGGCCCTTTGCAAATCGCTGACAAATTGGGTCTTTGCGCCGCCAACCCAGACTTTGCTTTTGATTCCCTTGCCGGGTTCGGGCTTGACGTCATCGCGGGCGGGAAGAATGAAGCAATCGAAAACGTGGTCGGGCAATTCCTGCTGGAGGTAAGTTTTGGTGTTGAATTTGAGCATCATGCGCATCTCAGCGCGGGGAATTTGCGGCAACTCGGTGTGGCGCAGAATGGAATCCGCCGTGCTGACGACGAGCGTGACCAATTTGGTCTTCGCTTCGAGTTGTTGCGTGACGGTGCGAAGATGTTCGCCGAGCAATTCCGGCGAGGCGACCTTCTCGTAGATCGGGGCATCTTGAATCGCGTAACGCAAGAGATTCAAAGTATCCCCTGATCGTTGCACGTACACTGCCTTGGTGGTGCGGCTGCCAAGATCAATGGCAATGATCTGGTCTCTTTTGGAGGACTGACGCGACCGGACTTGTTTTATTTCTTTTTGCTCTGTATTCACCGAGTTACAGCCTTAGCAGCTTGCGGGCCGACTTTCTCAACCTTGCGAGAAAGCATTTCGCATCGGGAATTTTCTGCGGATATCGCGCCGACGAGAGGAGATGACTGCACCAACCTGCTATTAAATCAGCAAAACTTTTGAGGGATCATCGCGGATCGTGAGCAAGGGAAATTGAATTGTCCCAAGTCGTGGCAGTGGGATTCAAAAAGTAAACAGGGCGGAACTAACTGGTCGATTTTTCCGGCTGCTCTTCTGGTTCGGATGCGGGCGATTCGTCTTCTTCCGAGGCCACATTTTCTTCCAGCTTCATAGCGCCCACGAATAGACCGGTGAATAATCCGCCGCTCAATAGCGTGTTGCGGAAAAACTCCCACGTCGAAGGCCAGCCCGCAGTGCCTTTGGTCAATGCCGTGATCCAGCCCCAAAAATTTTTCACATACTCAGGGTTATGAAACGGATTAAAAAACCACGAGGCCGTATTGGTGATGAAATAAAACAGCAGCGCCCCCAGAACGCCTCCGCCTAAAAGTGCGATGAATGAGAATTCAGGTTTAAACCGGCGACCGAGCCAGATCAGCCCAACATAAGCGACGTAATTGAAGAGCTGATATTTCAGCACGGATATTTCCCAAACGTTAACTCCGGCATGCATCGAGTAATAAAAATTCAGGCCCACATCCGTTGCGAGGAGCGCTGCCAGCGGCAGCCACAACGCCACCTTGCCCGCGAAATAAACGCCCGCGCAAAAGGCCAGCGCATAGGCCGCGCTAAAATTCTGGGGCAATACACCCGGTATGCGCGACAGCGCGAAAACCACCACCAACAATGCCGGCAAAAAGATTTTCCCTTTCACGCCTCACAGGATAGGTCGGTGACCGTGAATGACAAGCTCTCGAAACCTTCCCGCATGGCGGCTTCAATCCCAGCCCTCGTCACGGTTTTATTTCGACCTCCGATGCCCAATGCCAGATGTTCCAAGGGGAATGTTATTCGAAATCATTCACGAAGATCCCGACCTGCTCGTCGTCAACAAACCGGCCGGGCTGGTTTGTCATCCGACGAAAGGCGATCAATTTTCCAGCTTGATCAGCCGCGCACGCTTGCATTGCGGGGAAGCGACCACAGCGCATCTTGTCAATCGCCTGGATCGCGAAACCAGTGGCGTGGTGCTGATCGCGAAAAACTCCACGACGGCGGGAGCCCTCGGTAAAATTTGGGAGAGCCGCGCCGTGCAAAAAGAATATCTAGCCATCGTGCATGGACATGTTCCGGAAAAAAACGGCGTGATCGACCAACCGCTAGGCAAAGATGTAAAAAGCATCGTGGCAATAAAAGATTGTGTTCGTCCGGACGGTGCATCGGCGAAAACCGAATTCGAAGTGCTTCAACACATCAACCGGGAAGATCAAAAGTTCAGCTATTTAAAAATCCATCCGCTCACTGGAAGAAAGCACCAGATTCGAATCCACCTCGCGTATCTGGGCCATCCGATCGTGGGCGATAAGATCTATGGCCTGGAAGTAGATGCGTATCTCGCATTGGTGCAAAATCGGATCACCTTGGAGCAGTGGGAAAAATTAATTTTGCCGAATCAAGCGCTGCACGCCCGCAGCGTTCGATTTACGCAGTTGGGGCGCGAGCAGGTTTTTTGCGCGGAACCGGAAGAGCTGTTTAAACAATTCCTCAGGAGTGGCGTGCCGAAGGTTCTGCTTTGAGCACCGTCAAACAGTTTCAATTTTTGCCGATAAGGAATCTCCTCTTCCGCGCGTTTCACGTTTGTGTAGTTTTCTCCTGTGTTGATACCAAAAAAAATGAACGCGCTGGTTTATCGCGGGATAAACGATTTGCGCATCGAATCCGTTCCGGTTCCGGCGATCCAATCCAACGAAATTCTGGTGAAAGTCGCGGTGTGCGGGGTGTGCCCAACGGACATCAAGAAAATCCAATATGGCACCGTGTCGCCGCCAAGAATTTTCGGACACGAAACTGCGGGAACCATAGCAAAGGTGGGCGCACGCGTTCGTGGTTTTCGAGTGGGAGAACGGGTGGGCCTTCATCATCACGTCCCATGCTTGAAATGCCATGTTTGTCGCCACCGGGCTTTTGCCCAGTGTGAAACTTACAAGCGCACAGGAATCACCGCCGGGTTTGAACCCGCAGGCGGCGGGTACGCGGAATACGTCCGTGTGATGCCTTTCGTTTTTCCCGGAATTGTGAAAATTCCGGCAAAAAACAGTTTTTTGGAAGGGGCCATGTTGGAGCCAGTAAACACCGTGTTGAAAGCAATCCGCCGCATGAATATCCTGCGAGGGGATTATGTGTGGGTGGTTGGGCAGGGTCCAATCGGCCTGATTTTTACGCAATTGCTCTCATTGCAGGGAATCAACGTAATCGCAAGTGATTTGCTCGAATCGCGTCTGGAGTTGGCGAGGAAATTCAAGGCCCGATATACTTTGAATGCGGCCGCGACAAATTTTGAAGATGAGATTATTCGCATCACCGGCAAAAAGGGATTAGACGGAGCGATCGTCGCTGTTCCCTCGGATGAAGCGACCGGGATCGCCGAAAATCTCACCCGCAGTGGCGCTCAAATTCTACTTTTCGCTCATACGCGTCGCGGAACCGAGTTCTCGATTGACCCGTCATCTATCTGCGTTGACGAAAAAGACCTCATTGGCAGTTATTCCTCAGATATTACGATTCAGAAAATCGTGGCGCGCTTGATTTTCTCGCGAAAACTGGATGTGCGAAAACTGATTACCCACGAATTTTCGCTCTGCGACTCGGCGAATGCGATTCAACTTGCGGCGAATCCGAGACCGGACTCACTAAAAATCGTTGTCGTTCAGAAGTGATGAGTGATGAAACGTTAGAGCCAAATTAAAGATTACCGCGAAATTTCAGTCAAAAATAAAAAAACAAAACCTTTACTTGCCTCGCAAAACTCAGCATAACTAAAGCAGTTGAACTCCCAAAACGATCGCAAAATAAAGAATTCTAAAAAAATAATTGACTAATTTTTTCAATTCAGAGACATTTGCCGCACACACGGACACTAAATAACAAAAATATGAGAACAAAAACACTACTCTTAACGGCTGTCCTGAGCGTCGCTGCCGCAGCGTCCTCAATGGCGGATGTCTTTTCGGTC
>JBDSIW010000431.1:0-2755 GCA_039917795.1 Verrucomicrobiota bacterium
GATTGGCTGATGCTCGCCGCGCAGAATTACGGCTACACCGCCAGTTCCGCGCCGTTGTTTAACTCCGACGATCCCACAATCGCCCGGATGTACGCCTTCCCGCCGATGGCCCGCGCCTATTGGCGAGCGGTGCAGGACGCGGTCAATGGGCCGCTCGATCCTGCCAATTATGTTCCAGTGATGGACGCGAAATATGATTCGCTGGTGGACAACAGCGTTGCGTGGAGTGATGGAAATGCGCTAACCGCCCCAACCGCCGTGAAGACATGGTTCAGTCAGCGCCGCGCCGCTCTGCAAACCCAGTTGACCACGGTCAGCGCGACTTTCTCGATTAACGGCACCGTTCCGGTCAGCAATGGCGTCGGGGTGATCACGGGCACTGCGCCGGTGGGAGCAAAAATTCTGCGCATCAATGGCGCGGATTGGCCAGTGACGTGGACCACGGTGTCGAACTGGTCTGCGACGGTATCGCTGGCGGCGGGCAGCAACGTTTTCTCGGTGGTGGGAATTGATTCTCGTGGTCAAGTCGTGGCCGGCGCGAGCAACGCAGTTTCCACAGTTTATGGCGGAACGATTCCTTCGCCCGTCAACGCGATTGTGATCAACGAAATCATGATGACTCCGGCGGCTCTCAACGCCGAATATGTAGAGCTTTTCAACGCGTCGAGCAATTTCACTTTCGACCTTTCCGGCTGGAGCTTGAATGGCTTGTCCTACGATTTTCCAAATGGGAGTTTTCTTGCGCCGCAAAGATATCTGGTGCTGGCGAGGGACCGCGTCGCGTTCAATAACACCTACGGCGCGGGGCGGACGGTGTTCGATTCTTTTTCCGGGACGTTGCAATCCGATGGCGAAACGCTTTCGCTTCTTGCTCCGGGGCCGACGCTGGCCGCGCCGATCGTGGTGGATCGGGTGCGTTACGAAACCAACGCGCCGTGGCCTAATCCGGCGGCCGGATCGGCTTTGCAACTAGTGGACGTGACCCAGGACAACAGTCGCGTGGCCGACTGGAAAATCAGTTCAACTCCGGGCGCGCCCCAGTGGGTTTATTTTTCGACCAACGGAACAGCGACCAGCTCGCGGCTCTACATTTATCTGCAAAGTGCGGGCGACATTTATCTGGACGACATCAGGATTGTCGCGGGAGGTACTCCGGACGTGGGGGCAAACTTCGTGACGAATGGCGGGTTTGAAACTGCATTGACCGGCCCGTGGAATTTAACCGGGAATTTTTCCCAATCGGCTGTGACCAGCGCCGAGAAATATTCCGGCAGCTCGAGTTTGCACCTTGTTGCAACGGCGGCGGGCAGCGGTTCGGGAAACGCAATTTATCAGGACGTTTCGCCCGCCCTGGTCATCGGCCAGACTTATTCGCTCAGCTTTTGGTATCGGCCCGGCCTGAGTGGTGGGCCGCTGACGCTGCGGCTCTCGGGATCGAATCCCCTCGGTGCAACGGTGGATCCTATCACATCATTCGCGGCGGCGGCCTTTACGCCGGGCGCGAGTAACTCGGTTTCGGCAAAGCTGCCAGCCTTTCCAACCCTTTGGCTGAATGAACTCCAAGCGGAGAATCTCACCGGCCCGATGGATAATTTTTCGCAGCGCGATCCGTGGGTCGAAATCTACAACCCGGGAAGCAACGCGCTGAGTCTCGCCGGATTTTATCTAAGCGATGGCTACAGCAACTTGACGAAGTGGGCCTTTCCCGCCAATGCGGCTGTACCCGCGCTAGGTTTCCTGCAAGTCTGGTGCGATAACCAAACCAACCAGGGAACCGCGAGCATTTTCCACTCAAACTTCCGGCTCGCGCCGGGCGCGGGCAGCGTCATTTTTTCGCGCACCCTATCCAATTCGGTGCAGGTGGTTGATTATTTGAATTACGCCGCGCTCCCCGCCAATTGGAGTTACGGCGACGTTCCCGATGGACAACCGTTTTATCGGCGTTCCATGTTTTTCGCCACGCCGAATTCCACCAATAGCAGCGCCCTGCCGCCGATCTCAGTTTTCATTAACGAATGGATGGCGGATAATACCTACACACTGGCCGACCCTGCTGACGGGCAATTCGAAGATTGGTTTGAGATTTTTAACCCCGGAACGAACGCGGTCGATCTTGGGGGGTATTATTTGACCGACACGCTGACCAACAAAACCAAGTTCCTGATTCCGAGCAACGGGCATTATCTCGTTCCTGCGAACGGTTTTCTTCTGGTCTGGGCGGATGACGAAGCGGCGCAAAACTCCTTGAGCCTCTCGGATCTTCATGCGGGTTTCGCTCTCGGAAAATCCGGCGAAGCGATCGGATTGTTTTCGGTGGACGGCCTCCAGATCGATGCCATCACTTTCGGCGCGCAAACCAGCGACGTAAGCCAGGGCCATTTTCCGGATGGAACCGGGCCGATTTACCAGATGAATACGGCCTCGCCGCGTTCGCCAAACTTTCTGGACAACACCCCGCCGGTTCTGGCTCCCATTACGAATCGAAGTCTTACTCTTGGGCAGACACTTTCGTTAATGGCTTCTGCCATGGACGCCGATCTCCCTGCACAATCGCTGACTTATTCGCTGGGCGCGGGCGCTCCTTTCGGAGCGACGATTCATCCCTCGACCGGCGTTTTTGCGTGGACGCCCATTGCCGCGCCCGCGACCAATTCGATCAGCGTGGTTGTAACAGACAGCGGCCTACCGAGCCTCAGTGCGACGCAGACTTTTTCTGTAATTGTTTACCTCCCGCCCGCCATCGGGGTGCAGTTTA
>JBDSIW010000432.1:0-4227 GCA_039917795.1 Verrucomicrobiota bacterium
CTACTCCGTTCGTCTCGTTCGTTCCCGCTTTCACAACGGGGGAATTGGTTGCGCTGGCGTTCGTTGCCTGGGCAGAGATCGAATTCGTTGCCTTTGAATCCCTCGCCAACGAGATTGTCGATTGCGAACCGTTCGTAGAAACCACGTTGGTTTCCCCCTTGGCTGCCTGATTCGTTTTCGCGTCGGGCGGAATCATCGCCGCAGCCTTGTTGGTTGAGTCTTTTTTCCCGACGGCCTGGGCTGTGGCGTTCGTCGCGTTGGTTCCTTTCGCCGTCAAGTTTGTGCCGGCAGAATTCGTGGCGCTGGCGGATAAGGTTGGCAATGGCGGGATGGTCAATTGATTCAGCGGATTGCGTCGCAGCGCGAGGCGACCCACCTGCAAAAGCACGAGCGCACCGAGGACGATGCACAAGATTCTGAGAGGCTTCTCAAATCGATCAAGCATGAGGCACCTCCACTTTCTTCCATTGCTCAAAATCGAGAATCACAATCGTCAGGCTCACTTTAATCGCGCCCGGTTTTGTGGGATCGGAACTGATTTGCACGGCGTCCAGCACGATCGGATAACCCAGGGTCGTCACACTGTGAAGGAACCCCATGATCGCCGGAACGGAACCTGAGCCTTCCAGCTGCATGGAGGCCAATTCTTTGTTTTAAGCGCGCGCGGACGATTCGCGAATCGGCCCGAACTGCATTCCACCGCTCGCGGCCGCTTTCTGGATCGCAGCGCTCGCGTCCCCCACCACGGACGACCGGGAAAGTTTTGCCGGGTCCATGCGGAAAGTTTCCATCAGTGTCCGCACCACCTCGGTTTTTTCATGGTAAGGCTGGACGCGCAGACTGAGGGCCTTGGCTTCCTGGAGCAGGCCCCGGTAATCGGCGCTTTTCGTTTCCAGAAATCTCCAGCTCCGAAATCCAAAAAACAGGACGAGATAAATCGAGACCGCGATCAGAGCAAAGCGCATCGTCCGTTGTTCGCTCTGGGCTAAAGCACGCATGATTATTCTTTCGACTCCTTCCTGGGGGCAGGGGTAATGGCGGGCCGCGAATTGGAATCGCCTGAAGTAGATTCCGCCTTGATTTGATTGCCGCCGGATTTTGGCTTGTCCGTTTTCGCAGGAGCCGGTTCGAGCGCAACCAGCTTGCGTGACGCGGCGGGTTTCCATTGCGCGGTGATTCTCACGGCGACCTTTTGCCGATCTGGCGTGGGCGTTTGCTCATCCACCACCACCGTGGAAAAGAAACCCGAGCCGATCAGCTTGGTGCGAAATTCCGTGACTTGTTGTGCGTTCCCCATGTTTCCTTTCAAGGAGATTTCGCCGCGCCGATTCATCGCAAATGTATCAAAGCGCGTTCCCGGCGGAGTGGAATTAGCCACCAGGTAAACTGTGTCCAAATACGGCGATTGGTTTTTCCTGAGGTCTTGCAGAAAGCTCAGCTCACGGTCGATCACCGCCAGCCTTCCGCTCTCTGTCTTGATCGCGGACAATTTTTTTGCGGTGCGCGACTTCAACGCCAGCGCTTCCAGGAAGGGCAGGAGGATCAGCAGCATCGCGAACGCGGCCGAGAGCGCCACCCATTTCCACGGGGCGGAGCGCGCCGCCGTTCTCTCGCCATTTTTTGTTTCATTTAATTGAAGGACAATGAGCGGCTCCGCTCCGCTCTCTTCATGGGATTTCTTCAAACCAGCAATGGCCGCCGATAAACTCTCGTCCGGGATTTTGACGTCTTCGCATTTCACGCCGTTGCCGAGAAATTTCTCCAACCGCGGCGCGAAGTCATTTTGCCGGGCACCAATGCCGGTGATAAAAAGCTTTTGCCCGATCCATTTCGGATTGATGCAGCCCGCTAGAGATTCCAACGACGCGGCCAAATCGCTTTCCGGAAGTAGCTTTAGCTTTTCTCCGCCCCACGCCAGCACCCGGATGGAAACCGGCGCGCCATTTTCGAAAGAAATCATTTCTGACTGGCTGCCGCCGATGTCGAGAACCGCGAACGATTGCGGCCGTTGCGGGCAGAGCTCACTTCGCGCCAGGGCCGCGATCGTAAAGTTCGCGCTCAAGCCGCACGTCGAGAAAATTTCCGAATAGTCCTCGACCCATTCCCGCTTCACGGCGACCACGAGAATTTCCTGTTGCCGCGATCCGCTCGGGCGAAGTGTTCGATAGCCCCACGCCAACTGCTCCGGCGGCAGCGGAAACTCGCTCTCTATCTGCAAGCGCAACAGCCGCCGAAGTTCTTCTTTGGTGGAAGCGGGAATGGTCAAGCGACGGAAAGAAACGCCTCGCGCTCCGATGGCGCACAAAGCGGGAACGCGATTTTTCCGTTTCAGAAAATCCTGGAGAGCCGCGGTTAATTTTTGTCGGCTCGAATCCGTCAACCGTCCGCTCTCCAGGCGCTCGAGAGGGAACTCGAAGCGGTCGGTCCCGTTGAGAAGCTGAAGGGAGCCCTGGCTGATTTCGATATAAAATGTCGGTGAATTCATGGGGGAAACGCGTTCATAAATCTTCCCGGTAAGAAAGGGTTTCGATGTTGTAACGGTCCATGTGAACAATGGCCTCGATGCATTGGCGCGCGCCGGTGGAGGTGACTTTTCCTTCGCTGATGATCCGGAAGGTTTCGGAGCGCGCGGTCACGCGCGGTGCGATTTGTTTGAAGATTTCGCGAGTCATGCCCGGCACCTTCAGGAGCCAGGCGGTATTGGGAAAAAATCCGTCCGACTTGCGATGGGAAATGATCGCCTGGGCCAGCGGACGCTCAATCCCCGGAAGGCAAAGGAGAACATCGAGGCTCGCAGTGTTGACGTTGATCAAGCCCGCCTGTGTGGTTTGCGATTCCACCGTCACGTTGTCGGCAATATCCATCAGCAAATCGTCGTTGATCAGGCTTGGTCCCGACGGCGTTGCGCGAGAGTTTTGCGACGTTTGGCCGCGCGCGTTGCCGGGCCGGTTTTGGGGAGGCGAAGATTGTCCCGGCTGGTTTTGGATTTCCGACACATCGAGAAGATCAACGATGGTTTCGAACTTTTTCTGGTTTCGATTCGCGATGATGGCTTTCGCGATTTGGGCGGTAATTCCCTTGACGGAGGTGAGGGAGCCTTCATCGGCGGACTGGAGATTCACACGATCTTTCCCGGAAGCGTTGTGGTCTTCCTCGGTGGAACTCACGGTCAACAATGCTGCCCAACCGGGATCACGCGCGCCGCGATTGTTTTTTGAAGAACTGTCGCCGCCCTCGTTCGAATCGAGCAGGCCGTTTTGCTCCACATCCTCCCCAAGCAAAAGTTCGCGCGTCACCCCGCGAACCATCAACAACTCGCGCGTGGTCAGAAAGGGGCCGTTCCTCGGGAGATAAGGTGGCGCGAGCGACGCGTAGTAATCTGCTTCCGCGCCGCTCGGCGTCACGGCGTTGTCCTGATCGCGCCAGTCCACGATGGCGGCGATGACGTCCGGGGTCATGTCCTGGATTTTTGCGAAATTCTCTGGCGTGGCGGTGTTCACGTTGAGCCGGCTCTCTTCGTCCGTGATGCCGTAAATGCTTTCGCCGGAATCCGAATCGCGATGGAACACTCGAAATTTTCCACGACCGAACTCGACCTCGCGAAACTCCTTCGGGTTATCGTAAAGAAGCCCGGTGTGGTTCTTGGAGGCGCCGCGGCGATCAAGCACGTCATGGTAAAGAAGCGCCTTGGCTTTCTCGACCCCCGCGAGCGCGATGTAATGGGCCTGAATCCGGTCCCCGTGATTTTTTACCACGACCAGATCCATTCGCGCCGCGTGCAGCAGGCCGATCACGACGACGGAGAGCAGCGCTACGCACCAAAGCAAGCCTACGAGGATGGAAGCGTTCTTGCGCATCAGTTGGATGGCCTCGCCCGGTTCTCGGAGGTGCTGGATTTTGCCTCGCCCTCCTTGGCGTTCGAGGTCTCGTCGGAGCGCCCCGTCAATTCGAGCCGAACTACAGTTTGAAAGACCAGCGCTGGTTCCAGAGTGGATGCCTCTGAATCTTCCGCAGCGCGCCGCTTTCCCGGGTTGGGGTCAAAGGAAAGAGTTATACGCACGGCTTCGGGCAATCCCGATACATTCGGCAATTCGAGTGCTGGATCCTTCTGTTTCTTTTGCGGCTCAAGCTGGCCCCAATCGTCGTACCAGTCGTAACCGTCGTAATACTCAAGTTTTAATCCGCGAAGCTCGCGCGCGATTTCCTCGCGGATTCCCCCGGAAAGCG
>JBDSIW010000433.1:0-2809 GCA_039917795.1 Verrucomicrobiota bacterium
TCGACGTCGGGTGAAACCTCCAGGAAGGAAAAAATATTCCGCAGCAAATTTTGCGGATCGCCCGTGATCTCCTCAAAGAACCCAACGAAAAGTTGTTCTTTCGGAAAAATACTCGACCAGTGATCCAGGATTTTGGGGAAATCCGTGTTTTCTTTTCGGGGTGCGTAATGAAAGGAGGCCAGGATTTCTGACTCGGTAGCCTCTTCGAGGCGCTTTCCTGGAATCTTTGCAAAAGCCCGGCGCGTCGCCGCCCAGATGCGATCGATCGGATTTCGGAGAATCAAAATCAATTTCACTATCGGAATAAGTTTTTTGATAAAACGAATACGCGCCAGCGGCATTTTCCCATAACTCGGGGTGATCTCACCTTTGACTTTGCCAAAGCCTTTCTTGAATTTGGGCGCGTAGTAAAGGCTCAGACTTTTGTAGAAATTTTTCTCGAAATAGCGCAGCTCCTTTCGCTCCGGCATGAAAATATCCGGATGACATCGAAGGTTTTCGTAAAGCCAGGTTGTGCCGGATTGAGGCGCGCCGATGCCCAGGAAATCAGGCAGCGAAAGCAACTTGGGCGACAGAATCCCGCTGCTAAAAAGCCATTTCTCCGGTGTGGAAAAGACGGGTGTGACCAGCTCGGGAATCTTCCGGCCAATCTGGCGTATCAAACTGGATTTGCTGGGCGCTTGGGGCGGGGCGTTTTTCAAAACGCGCTCATTCAACACGACAATTGCCTTGAATCAAGTCGCTTCCCGTCGCCTAAAAGTTGACGGATCGACCATTCCATTCCTACCTTTCGCCCCAATGCGCATTTGCCTTTTCACTCCGACTTTTCTTCCCAAGATGGGAGGACAGGAGATGGTGGTGGATTATTTGGCGCGACAATATTTGGCGCAAGGGCACGAGGTCGTCGTTTTGGCTCAACATGCCAGCCGGAGTGGAACTTTGGCCGAGGCAAATGTTCCGTACCCGCTGAAACGATTTGCAAAACCGCTCTCGCAAGTCTGGGGAATTCCCAGCACGCGCCGCGCGCTGAGTCGGCTGCATCAATCCTCTCCCTTCGATATCGTCCACAGCCACTCATGCTATCCAACTGGCTTCGCTGCCTTGCCGTTTTGTCAGGAATTCAAAATCCCGCTGGTGGTGACTTCCCACGGGGGAGATCTGGCGGACGATTCACGATTCCGCGCGCGGCCGGTGATCATGAAACGTAGCCGCGAGACCTTGGAAGGCGCCAATGCGGTGACGTTCATCAGCAGTTATATGCGGAAAATGATTTTGGAAATTGCGCCCGATTGTGAGCCGAGATTGGTCGGAATTCCCAATGGAGTGGATTGCGCGATGTTGCGCGAAAGAATTTCGCCAGCGCCTTCCTTCGTCGCACATCATGGATTGATGGCCAATGCTTTTTTCCTTTTTCTCGGGCGTCTTCATCGTCGCAAAGGCGTGGATAATTTGATCAAGGCGTTTTGCCTGACTGCGGCAAAGAACCCGGAGTTACGTCTGGCGATTGCTGGAAGCGGCGACGAGATGGCCGCATTGCAGGCGCAGGCGAATGCGACGAATTATTCTGCCCGGATTCATTTGCTAGGGGCGATGCAAGGTGGAGAAAAATTGTGGCTGTTGCAAAATGCGCTCTGCCTCGTTTTGCCTACTCGCACGCGGGAAACATTCGGGCTCGTTCTGCTAGAGTCGATGGCGTGCGGGAAACCAGTCATTGCCACCCGCACCGGTGGCGTCCTGAATCTAGTTGAAGAAAATCAAAATGGATTGCTCGTTGGCTTGGACGATCCGGAAGGGCTGGCAGCCGCAATGGACAAGATCGCGGGAACTCCGGCCATCCGGGAACGAATGGTTCTACTATGCCTAACAACAGCGGAGGCATTTGATTGGCCTGCGGTCGCCGGAAAATATCTTGCCCTGTTCGAAAAATTACTTGGGAAAACTCGAAGCTGAAGAAGCGCCTTCCCTGCACAAGGTTAGTTGCCTGATTTTTCTGTCTCCATGGATCGAATTATTTCCAAAATTCTCTCTACATAATCATCCAGTGAATGAAGGAGCGCTGTCGCTCGGGCGTGTTCTGCCATTGCCGCAAGCGTATTTCGGTCGAGCATAGTCCTGATCGCAGTCGCGAGTTCTTCGGCATCGCCCGGCTCCTCGACCACCCGGCCGTTTTTTCCATCGACAATGATTTCCGATGCCCCCACAAAGCGCGACGCGATGACCGGCAAACCGCACGCCATTGCCTCCAGAACTACGTTGCCGAACGGTTCGTAAATCGCCGGGTGGATCAAGATATCCGCCGTCGGATAGATTTTTTCCATGTTCTGTTCCGGCCCTTGGAAGTGGACGCGGGCGGCCACGCCGAGTTGCCGCGCCTCGCGCAAGTACGGGCGGATACTCCCTTTTCCCACGACATGAAGTTCCACATTCGCTGGCAGACGAGGGAGCGCCGCGATGCAAAACCTCAATCCTTTCCTTTCGAAACCCGATCCAACAAAAAGCAGGACAAAGCGTCCATCGTCCTGGCGCGGGGCGCTCCGCGCAAAACGCCCGGCGTCCACCCCGTTATGCACCACGTGAATTTGCCCCGCGGGGTCAGGGTAGTGTTGAAGAATTTCATCTTTGACGCGTTGCGAAAGGGCGATGACGGCGCGGGTGTTTTCCGGGGAGTAAGTTTTCTTTTCCAGCCGCAGCAAAACGTAGTGCAGCGGATTCAACCTCAGCCGAATCCGCCGCAGAAATGACGCATATTTAATCCGCCGGGAAAAGAATGCCCGATGACATCCGTCCGCCGAGCGGTAAACGTCCTGGC
>JBDSIW010000434.1:0-5584 GCA_039917795.1 Verrucomicrobiota bacterium
CGCCGAAACAATATCGATTCCGCGCGAGCCATCGATAGGTGGCGTTTCCCAAGGCGTGAAACCCCGGAAGTTGAAGGACCAAGCCAAGGGCCCACAACCACCACACGGACCGAAGCAAATGGATCCATGCGTCAATTCCTCCCAGAATTCTGCCGTCAGAACGAAGCAGTTTCATTTCCTGGCGGAGATCCGATTCGGGAAAGTTGAGTCGCTTCGCGGTTCCGGAAGTCTGCATCGCCACCCACAGAAATCCTCGCCGCGTAAACACGGACCCAATGCGTCGAACCGCGCCCGAACAGAGTGGGCAATCGGCGTCGAAAAAAATCTCGCCGCGCGCTCTATCGTTAGTTTCAGTAGTTTCTGTCTTCACAGAAATTAATCCTCAAAAAAAAGTCAACTCAGTTCCCAATTCCTAATGTTTTGAATAGTTTGTCACCCATCTTCACGAACTTGATGACGGCGGTAGTCGGCAACTTCCGGATTTGCTCGTACCAGCTGCTCATGGTCTCGAAAAAGCCCAGCAATTCGGAAAGTTTCTCGTGAGTGTACTTGTCAGCCTGGTTTTCCTTTGCTTCAACCACGCCCGCGCGCAGCATCGCGAGGGTTGGATCGATCTCGCGCCGTTTTCGCTCATCCAGGACCACGCGAAAAAGTTCCCACACGTCCTTGATCGACTCATAGTGATCCCGTCTTTCACCCATGACCGGAACGGTTTTGATTATCCCCCAGCTTTGGAGTTCCCAGAGACTGGTGCTGACGTTGGAACGGGCGACCGCGAGAGTGTCGGCGATCTGCTCCGCATTGAGCGGTTTGGGGGAGATATAAAGCAGGGCGTGAATCTGGGCAACTGTGCGGTTAATGCCCCATTGCGTTCCCATTGCACCCCAATGGAGGATGAACTTTTCCTGGACTGGGGTTAGTTTTGTCATATCAGTTTTTTCTGTTCATACAGAATATAGAGATTTGATTTGGGTGTGTCAATGGTTTCCTTCAGGGAATTTTGCCGACGAATCCATCGAGCGAGTGTTGGTCGGATTGCCCTTCAACCGCGATCACTTTCTTGCGGTAGCGTCAACTTCAGTGGGAAGACTGCTCGCTTGCCATTCAAGTTTTCGATTGTTCTAATGCCGCCGTGTTACAGCAACAGACATTGCGCCAGCCTGTGAGCTTTTCTGGTATTGGCCTGCACAGTGGCAACCGCGTCAATATGACGTTTTTGCCCGCGCCGCCGGATACCGGAGTGCATTTCCGGCGCATGGACCTGGAAGGCAAACCGGAAATCGAGGCGCGCGTCGAGAATGTCAGCACAACCAATCGCTCCACATCGCTTTCCAAAGGCAACGCGAAAATCCACACCGTCGAGCATGTTCTCGCGGCGTTCGCGGGCAGCGGAATTGATAACGCACTGGTCGAGCTGGACGCCAATGAGCCGCCGATTGGCGATGGGTCGGCGCGGGACTACATGAGAATGATCCAATCGGTTGGACTCGTTCCACAAGGTGTGCGGCGGGAGGTCTATCAGATTCACACGCCGATCGACATGGAGAGCGGCGAGTCATTGATCGCGGTTTTTCCGCACGATAAGTTCAAGATCAGTTGCACAAGTTCGGATAAGAATGGCCGGTTCTCTCAATTTTTCAGCGTGGAACTTTCGCCGGAAACCTGGGAACGCGATCTCGCCCATGCGCGAACTTTTTGTTTTTACGAAGAGATTGAATTCTTGATCAAAAACGGGTTGATCAAGGGCGGGAGCTTGGAGAACGCCGTCGTCATTCGCGAAGACGCCATCCTGACTACCGAGCCGTTGCGTTACGCGGATGAATTTGTCCGCCACAAAATTCTGGATATCATCGGGGATCTTTCGTTGATCGGTCGGCCCATCACGGGCCACATTGTGGCCGTGAAGCCGAGCCACGCGACCAATTGCGAGTTGGCCCGGCAGATAACCGCGCAGATGCGCAAACCGCTGGTCTCCGCCCAAACGTTTGCGCCGCCGCCGACTTCAACCCGCGTTCCGAGCGCACTGGCCAGCCGCGCGACTTTGGAAGAGTGGAACTTCGCGTGTGAAGCCACCACTTTGGATATTTCGCAGGTGATGAAGCTTTTGCCGCATCGCTATCCATTTTTGATGTTGGACAAGGTGATCAAGATCGACGGCAATCATATTGTCGGGGTGAAAAACGTGACGGCCAACGAACCCTATTTTCAGGGACATTTCCCCAATCATCCCATCATGCCTGGCGTCTTGCAGCTGGAAGCCATCGCGCAGGCGGCGGGGATTCTCACCATGCGCAAAGCCGAAAGTTTCGGGAAGCTGGCATTTTTTATGTCGGCGGAAAGCGTGAAATGGCGCAAACCGGTTCGCCCCGGGGACACCTTGATTATCACCGTTGAACTGACCAAATCCCGCGGGAAAGTGGGCAAAGCCAAAGGCGTTTGCAGTGTGGATGGCGAAACCGTCAGCGAAGCGGAAGTCACTTTTATGATCGCCGACCCGGCTTAGCCCAACCGAAATTTCATGCATCATCCCTCCGCGGTCATTCATCCCAAGGCGCAAATCGGCGACGACTGTTTCATCGGACCGTTCTGCGTCATTGGCGAAAATGTTTCCATGGGAAAAAATTGCCGGTTGCACTCGCATGTGGTGATCGATGGTCACACCACGCTGGGCGACGGCAACGAGATTTTCCCCTTCGCCAGCATCGGCCTGAAAACCCAGGATTTGAAATGGTGCGGCGGAATCACGCGCACCGTGATTGGCGATCAGAATACGTTTCGAGAGAATGTCACCATCAATAGCTCGACGGGCGATGGCGAATCTACCCGAGTGGGCTCGAACAACCACGTGTTGGCCTACAGTCACATCGCCCATAACGTGACCTTGGGAAATCACGTCATCATGTCGAACGTGGCGACGCTGGCGGGTCATGTGACCGTGGAAGATCGCGCGGTCATTGGCGGACTCGCAGCCATCCACCAGTTTTGCCGCATCGGACAAATGTCGATCATCGGTGGTTGCTCCAAAGTGGTCCAGGACGTTCCGCCCTTTATGATGGCGGATGGAAATCCCGCGGAGACGAGGACAATCAACAAAATTGGCCTGGAGCGAAATGGAGTTTCTGCGGAAACACACTTGTCGCTCCGGCAGGCCTACAAAATTTTATTTCGCGAAGGGTTAACCATTTCAAACGCCCTGAAACGGATTGAAGAAGGTCTCCCCGAATCTCCCGAGTTGCTGCATTTAATCCAATTCGTTCGCAGCAGCGAACGGGGCATCAGCAAATAGGAGCAGGCGGATCACAACAGCGTCCCGCGGAGAATGAGGTAGGCGATGCTGAAATAAATAATCAGGCCGGTCACATCCACCAGCGTCGCAACGAAAGGCGCGGACGACACTGCGGGATCGAATTTTAGTTGCCGCAGAATGAAGGGCAGCATCGAGCCGGCCACGCTGCCGAACAACACGACTCCAATCAGGCTGCAGCCAATCGCGCTGGCGATCAACACGTAGTGCGTCCCGTAATTTTTAAAGCCCAGCGATTGCCAAAACCAGGATGCGGACAAATCCCAGTGTCGCGAGCACACAGCCGAGCGAAAAACCGGCGACAAGCTCGCGGCTCAAAACGCGCCACCAATCGCGCAGCTTTACATCCCGCACCGCCATGGCGCGGATGATGAGCGACGTGCTTGCGAACCGGAATTTCCGCCACTGGAGATAATCAGCGGGATAAATGTACCCAGCACAATCGCCCGCGCCAGCTCTCCTTCAAAGTGGTTCATCGCCGACGCGGTCAGCATTTCGCCGAGGAACAAAATGGACAGCCATCCCGCGCGTTTTTTGACCATCGAGAAAATTCCAATTTTCAAATATCGCGTCCAATGCCACCATGCCCGCCATCTTCTGGATGTCCTCGGTGTTTTCCTTTTCCTGCAGATCCAGGAATGTCATCGACGGTCAGGACGCCGACGAGTTTGTCGCGCGAATCCAGAACGGGCAGCATCGTCTTGTCGTCCTTTTTAAAAGCCGCGATGGCGGTTTCCTGGTCGCGGGTGGCGCGAAGGGTGTGGAACTGGTTTTCAAAGATCTCGGCGACCGGCGTGTGCAATTCGTGCACGACGAGATTGCGCAGTTGGACCAGATTGACCAGGCGGCCCTTTTCATCGACGACGTAAAGCTGGTTCAGCACCTTACGGTTGCGCCCGGTTTTCCGCAACGTGACTAGAACCTCTCGCACATTCCAGTTGTGATGAATGGCCACGTATTCCGGCGTTAAGCGGCGCCCAATGGAATCCTTTGGATAGCCGAGCAGGTCGGCTGCGATTTTTCGCTTTTCCGGCGAAAGAGGGTTCAGAAGTTTTTGCGTGGCGGCGGCGGGCAATTCCTCGAGTAAAGCGGTGCGGTCATCAGAAGGAAGGTCATTCAAGGATGCTGGCAGCGTGTTCGTTGCCGAGGGCATGGATCAGGCGTTCCTGATTTTCGACGCTGAGATATTCAAAGACGTCGGCTGCCAGATCGTGCGGAAGAATGCGAAGCAGAACCGCCTCATCCTCCGGCGCAAGGTCCGGAAAATTTCAGCGATGTCTGGCGCGGCAAATTCCTTCAGAATTTCACACAACCCGTTGAAATTGCGCTGGTGGATCAACTCGGCAAGTTCGGGCTGAAGCAAATTTCCAATCACAGGTCGATAGAAACAAACTTGGCGGAAAGCGTAAAAGTAAATCCGGTTTTCCGGCGATGACGCCCGGGAGCGGCGCAATCATTCGAATGGGCAGGACCGGGAAGCGCTTAGTTTTTTAGGCGGAGATTCTCCATGATTTTCGTGGTCGGCCCGGATTTATTCAACGTGTAGAAGTGCAAACCCGGCACGCCCTCGCGCAGAAGTTCTTCACATTGGCAGGTGGCGTATTGAATCCCAAATTCCGAAACCGCCCCCTCGTCGTCGCCGAGTTCGTCGAGCCGCGTCGTCAGCTTGGCCGGAAGTTTGGCACCGCAGAGCGCGGTAAACTTTTTGATCTGCGACGCACTTTGCACAGGGAGGATGCCAGGCACGAGCGGAACCTTGACGCCGAGGTTCTTCAGGTAATCGCGAAATTCATAAAAATCTTGGTTGTCGAAGAAGAGTTGCGTCAGAACAAAATCCGCGCCGCAATCGATCTTCGCTTTGAGCCGGTCCCAATCGACCTGCTTTCCTTCCTTGCATGCGATGTGGCCCTCGGGAAATCCTGCGGTGCCGATGGAAAATCCACCCAGCTCGCGAATGAATTTGACGAGTTGATAGGAGAACTCGAAGCCGCCTTCGGTTTTCTTGAATTCGCCCGTGCCCGGAGGTGGATCACCCCGGAGCGCCAGGATATTTATGATCCCGAGCGCGCGGGCTTGTTCGAGTACCTTTGCGATTTCATCTTTTGTGGCATTGACGCAGGTGAGATGAGCCATTGCCGGCAATTTGTGATCGCGCTGGATGCGATCGACGATCATTAAAGTCTTTTCGCGGGTACTGCCGCCTGCACCGTAAGTGACCGAGCAATAATCCGGCTGCAATTGCAGAAGCGCCGGGATGGTATTTTCGAAAAGGTTCCGTTC
>JBDSIW010000435.1:0-4628 GCA_039917795.1 Verrucomicrobiota bacterium
CCCCAGATCAAAAGACTGCCCGACGGTACGGCAGCAAGCAGAATTGAATGTGTTTCCATAATTGGTTGACTGATTTGTTGGTTTTCTAAAACGCCCGAACGACCACCCGTAAGCCTTCGATGGCGACGACCTTAACGGGCGTTCCTTTTTCAATCAAGGATCCTTCCGTGACGACATCGACCCGCTTGCCATCGATCAGCGCGGTGCCGGATGGGCGGAGATTGGTGTAGGCTGTTCCCGTTTGATTCAGGAGATCCGGACGGTCCGCATCGATGTTCCCAATGGCACTCCGCGACATTAAGGGACGTGCCAAACGGCTGTTCGGAAAATATCTTAACCAGCAAATCGTGCCGACGATCAATCCTGCCGCCACGCCCAGCAAAACGTAGTTGCCCGTGGTGACGCCGAGCCGGTCATAGGCGAAATAAACGCCAGCGACCAGACAGCAAAGGCCGATGATTCCCGCGATCAAGCCGGGCAAAATCGTTTCGAGAATGATCAGAATCGCGCCGACAACAATCAGCGTGATGACGAGTTCCATGGGCGGATACTAAGAGGCGGCAACGAGGCGGCAAGAGTGAATTTGCGCAGGAGCTTGAACGGAAAAGCAGATGTGTTACAAAGCAATGTATGTCAGAAACGTTAACCGTGCGTTTACCGGCGTCGTTGGCGCGTGAGTTCAAGGCGAAGGCAAAATCCTCCAAGAGCAGCGCCAGTGCTGTCCTGCGGCGCTTCGCTTCCGATTACGTCCGTAGCGAAATGGAAAAATCAGGCAACGCATTGCAGGAACACATCGCCGAGCGCGCAGGCACTTGGAACGGTCATTGTTCCGGCGAGGAACTTTTGCGAAAAACGCGGCCACAATTCTGGTCGATACATCGGTAATTGTGGCGTGGCTCGACCGCGCTCACAAACATCACAAGGAATGTTCCGCAGGGCTGATTCATTGGGCGGGCCAGGATCAATTGGCGGTGAGTTCAGTCACTTTTGCCGAATTGGCCGCAGGCGCTCGAACAATAGAAGGAGTTGAAGAAGCCCTCAAAGGGTTTGCGCAAATCGAGCTGGATTTTGATGCAGGATGGCGTGCGGGCCACGCTTTCCGCCAATTTCGACCGGGCCGCAAAGAGGAGAAACCGGTCTTGCCGGATTTTTTGATTCGCGGACAAGCAGCGGTGATGAATATTCGCCATCTGACAAATGATCGTCGACGATTAAGCGCGTGGGCGGACTTGGATTTTCTTTTCCCAGAGGACTAACCCGCACTCGATCATCGCAACCGTCCAATCGGCTGCTTTTTCAATTCCATCAACTCCTGTTTTTGTTTCCAGAGCGCAATTTGTTCCGTCTCGTTCAGTTCCGGGTTGGCCATTTGCTGATTTAGCGCGGCGGACTGGCGGTCGATGAATTTGTCGCGAAGGAATTCCACTACGCCTTGTTTGGCGAGGTAGCCTTTGAGCACTTTCTCCGGTTCGGCGATCGGACGTTCGTCCGCGAGGGCTTGCGTCACCAAACTGCGCGATTCAGAGTTTTCCAATTGGTCGAGGAATCCCGCCACGCCGCGCCATTCGTCAGACAGTTGCAGATCAAAGCGAAGAGAAATAATCGAGCGAACGATTGAATGCGGAATCCAATCGAGCGCCAGAACACTTCGCGCCCACTCCACATTTGCGTCGTCGTTCAACAGCAATTTTAGCAGCGTGATTTCCTGGATGGAGGGAGGCGCGGATTCCACCTCATCGAGCGACTCTTCTTCCTCGTCTGGCAAATCCTGCGCGCCACGCGAACGTTTTTTAAATTCGCTCCGGACCGAATCCGCCGCCACACCCAGGCGCATCGCCGTTTTCTGCGCGTATTTGTCGAGCAGCACGTCATTGCCTGTTTTGCGGACTGCATCGGACATGCTTTGCAAAATGCTCACTCGCCCTTTGTCGGTGGCCACGTCGTTCGTGACGCAAAGCAGATCGAGGTAATAATCGAAAAATCCTTCCGCGTTGTCCGTCAATTCGCGAAAGGCAGGTCCGCCAAATTCCTTGATGAAACTGTCCGGGTCGTGTGGCGCGGGAACCGTCGCAACGCGCACGCTCAAGCCGGACGCCAGCAGACTATCAAGTGAGCGTACCGCCGCATTTTGGCCAGCGTTGTCGGAATCAAAACAAAGGACGACTTCATCAACGTAGCGTTTAAGGATGCGCGCGTGATCTGCGGTCAGCGCGGTGCCTTGCGGTGCGACGACGTTTTGCACTCCGGCCATGTAGCAGGCAATGAGATCAAGCTGCCCCTCGCAGACGATGGCCGAATGAGCGTCGAGCAACGGACGTTTTGATTTATCGAGCCCAAAGAACACTTTCCCCTTCGTGAAAACAGGCGTCTCGGGCGAGTTCACGTATTTGGCTGTCTTTTCGTCGCCGCTCAGGATGCGCCCGCTGAATCCAATGACGCGACCCTGCTCATCGCAAATGGGGAAAATTAATCGTCCGCGAAAACGATCGTAATATCGGTCGCCTCCATCCTTGCGAATGACCAACCCGCCCTGCTCCATTGCCGTTGTTTCGTAGCCTTTGCTTTTCGCCCAGTTGACCGTGTCGTCCCACGCTTCGGGCGCGTAACCGAGCCGGAAAAGTTTCTGCGCCTCGGCGGAAACGCCACGCTTCAACAGATAATCACGCGCGATTTGCCCGCCAGCGTCGTTGGCCAGCGCGGCTTGCCAGCGCTGGGTAATCTGCTCGTGGATCTGTAGCAACGTGTCCTTGATGTGACGGGCTTGTTGCGCGCCGGGATTGTTCTCGGTTTCGAGTGGAATGCGGGCACGTTCGGCAAGACGGCGCACCGCATCGGCGAAACCGATGTTCTCGTAATCTTTGACGAAGGTGAAGACGTCGCCGCCCTTGTGACAGCCGAAGCAATGAAAAATCTGCTTGTGCGGATTGACGTTGAAACTGGGACTCTTCTCTTTGTGGAACGGGCAAAGTGCAGTGAAGTTTGCGCCGTTGCGTTTCAACGGAACGTAGCCACCGATCACATCAACAATGTCGCTGGCCGCGCGAACCTGTTCGAGTGTGTTGGAGGAAAACAAACCAGCCATGCCCAATTATGGGCCAGGACTATTTCGTTTTGCCAATGATATCATTAAGCCCGTCGTTCTCACGGCGGTGAACCGGAACGTTGCTTGACGCAGTGGATTCAATCAGCACGAACTTCATGTAAGTGGTGACCTGCCGGCCCGTGAAAGACTGGAACAGCACGGATTGTTGAAACGAGCCGAAGGTTGGAAACGAGATGCCCTCGAAATTTTTGCTTTGCATTTTTGCGGTTTCGAGCCGTTCCTGCTCGGTAATCAGCTTGGCGTTGAGCAGCGCCATGAAAACGAGCATCGCGCAGCCAAATCGAATCAATCCCGCGAGCATACCCAGATAATATTCAAAGGAGCCAAACACATTGCTGCTGACCAATTTTTCCCCGACGGCGCGTTGAATTCGCAGGAACAAGAGCTTCACGAGACAGGCGAAAATCAGGTAAGCTATGATGTAACAGGTCAAGTTGCTGAGCGGAGCCACGCCGGCGATTTGTTTTCCCAAGGGTTGGTAAACTGCCGCCCCGCCGAAAAGGATTACGAGCCATTGCAGGAACGTCAGCAGTTCTTCCGAGATCCCGCGTTTCCGGCCACGAAAAATCCCGATGACCAACACGACCAGAATGATCAGGTCGATGTAATTGAAATTCAGATTTTTGAAATATTCCGCCATACCTGAATCCTTCTTAGCAGGAATGCTACCAAGCGAGCGGCGGGAAGCTGGCTCAGGGATGCGCCGCAATCCAATAACGCAATTGCGTCGCCTGCGGATGGTTGGGCTCGGCGGCGAGAACCTTCAGGTAATGTTCGCGGGCGGCGGACGGCTGATTCAATCGCTGCGCGGAAAGAGTGCCCAACAATAAGTGGGCGCGTGTCTCGTTCGGGCTTCGCGCCAACAATTTTTGCAGTTCGCTGGCGGCATCCGGGTAATAGCCGGCTTCCTGCAAGGTGAAGGCGAAATTGTAGCGCGCATTCGCGGACTCGGGATTGATCGCGAGCGCTTGTTCGTATGCGCCCAAGGAAGGGCCTAAATCCTTCGCCTCCCGCGCCGCCATCGCAAAATTGTAAGTCGCCTCGAAAAAAGAAGGGTCCAATCGCATTGCCTCGCGATAGGCCTCGATCGCGTCCGCCATGTCGCGATTTTTCTGGGCCTGGACGCCCCGCTTAAAAAAAGGTTCCGCCTCCGCCCGCTTTCCTTCGCTTGGTTTTGTGGTGAACCGATATTTGTAACGCGGCCAAACTGGAGCGGGTTCCGGTTCCCGCTCGGTGGATTTGGTGGCGGGCTGATTATCGGCCACGATGAGGCGTTCTGAGTTCGTGCGCACGATGGGCAAATCCGTCACTGCGGAGGGCGGCTTCGGCTTTTTCTTAAACCAACTGGTTGGATTGAGCTTCGTGAGCACGCCCGAGCCTTTGTCAGGTGGAGGAAGTCGTCGGGCAGGCGTCTCCGAAAGGGCCGCGCTGTTGGAAATCACCGGGGCCGGAGCGGACACTTCTGGAACCGGGGGTTCCTGGGCTGGTTTGATCGGGACTTCATCAGGCAACTTGACGACATCCA
>JBDSIW010000436.1:0-4948 GCA_039917795.1 Verrucomicrobiota bacterium
CGGCGGGACGCATCGCGAAATCATCAAGATCGAATCAAGCGAGCATGGGGGCGGAAAAGAAACGGCCCGTGAGGTCGCGTGGTTGGGCCTTGCGACAGAAGAAGCGCCGGAGGCGCTCGCGTCCCAATTGGGACTGAATCCCGGCGAAGGACTGCTCGTAACCTACGTCTCACCGGAAAGCCCCGCTGCCAAATCCGGCATCCAAAAATACGATGTTCTGTTAGAATTGAACGACCAGTTGCTCGTCCTGCCCGCGCAGTTGCGAAAACTCGTGCAGATGAAAAAAGAAGGCAACGCGGTCAAGCTGTTACTCCACCGGGGTGGAAAAAAGCAAACCGTCTCCATTAAGCTGGCGAAGAGAAACGAAGATTTTGGCATGTCGTTCGAAGCCCCATTTCCGGAGGAGAACCGTCATCGGGTGGAATTTCTCCTGCCCAAGGGTATTTTCAGCGAGGAACTTCACAACGATATTAAAGCCCAGATGCGCAGCAGCATTGACAAAAAAACGGTCAACGTCGAGGTGCAGCGCAATATCGAGGAGGTTCGCAAAGCCATCCAGGAAGCATTGCGCCGTTCAGAGGCGGGAAATCGAACCTTCGGCGCGGATACGAAAGGGCTGGAACAATTGGCCCGCGGAAAAGTAGCCATCGAAAAAGATGCCTCCGTGACGGTGAGAAAAGGCGGCCCATCGGTTCGAACGGTAGTCAAGAGCGATGATGCTGGCGTGTTTATCATTGTGGCCAATCCGAAAAAACATCTCACGGCCCACAATAACGACGGTAAATTGCTCTTCGACGGCCCGATTGAAACCGAGGAACAACAGCAAAAAGTTCCTGCGGATTTATGGCTGAAAGTCAAACCCACCCTCGACGAAATCAAACCAATTGAAGACGGCGAGCCCAAGCCACAGGCGCTCTCGGACGATAGCTCAAAAATTCGAAACAAAAACCCCGCCATCCGGGTTTTAACTTTGACCTGAATAATTCTCCGCAGAAAAATCAATCAACCAACATGAAAATTTCCCCCTTGAGAAATGAAACCCCGGCGCGCGACCCGCACTCGTCCCGTCTCCTACGCCTCAGCCTCGCCAGTGTGGCAGTGGCAGCCTGCCTCCTGGCGACACTGCTTTTCCATCGCGACGAACACGGATTCAGGCGCATTGGAAAAATTCCTCATGGCCAGCTCCAAGCCGACGCGCGAAGCGTCGTCGCCGCATTGCGTTATCTCCTTGAGCCTGATGCCAACTCCAGCATGGAAATCATCCCGTCAACCGGCGGCGATGCCGTTTACGTTCTGAATTCACTCGAGCGGCCCTGCGAAATGCTCGCTTACTCGTCCAACCAACTCGACCTGAACGCCATCGCTTCCACAAATCGGCCAGGAAGAATCTGATTCAATATTGCTTCCGCCCAATTGCTGCTTCCCTTCCGACGCGCGGAGGAATGAGAACTCATTTGCCACGACGGCTAATCATTGCTCATGGTTCGGCCCAGGAATTCATCGTCCTAAACAATGGCGGCCAAGGCCTTTTTAAAGGTTGCGTAAAATATCCCTTGACCCTCACGTTACGTGATTCCTGATAGTGCAACCGAGTCGCCGCAGCCACGTTGGTCTGGGCGCAAAAAAATCGATGGCATTCACCGTCAAACAAGTGGCCGCGATGTCGGGCGTCAGCATTCGCACGCTTCATTTCTATGATGAAACAGGCCTGCTGAAACCCGCCCATTTCGGCGCGAACGGCTACAGGTTCTACGAGGAGCCGCAACTTCTGATTCTCCAGCAGATTCTTTTTTACCGCGAGCTCGGGTTTGAGTTGAAGCAAATCAAAGAAATCCTGGGGCGGGCGGATTTCGAAAAAGTTGCCGCCCTCCAGTCGCATCGCAAAATTCTGGAAAAGAATCTCACGCGAACCCACGCATTGATTGAAACCATCGACAAAACCATCCAGCACTTGAAAGGAACAAAGAAAATGAAAAACCAGGAAATGTTTGCCGGGTTCAGCGTCGCCGCGGGGAATGATCGATTCGGCGAACACATCCGGCTGGGCGGCCCTGAGGGCGAGCCGATTGACTGCAAGGTGTCCGCGCGAGACACCAGCGGAGCAATGTGCGTTTTTGAATTCAACTGCACTTCGGGCGGACCGCGCCACCTCCATCACGATCAGGATGAATGGATTTATGTGATCGAGGGAGAATTTGACTTTCTCGTGGGCAAGGAAGGTGAAAAATCCCGGCTGACCGCGGGCGAAAGCATTTTCATCCCGCGAAAAACCGCGCACGTCTGGGGAAGCGCGGACGGCACCCGCGGCAAGATCATTAATGTTTACCAACCTGCTGGCAAGATGGAGGAGTTTTTTCGCGAGGTCGGCAAATGTCAGGTCGGGAAGGATCTTCCGTCGCTGGAGCAGACAATCACCAAAACCTACACTGACGCGCAGGTGAAATTTTTGCATGAACTGTTCGATGATCACGGGATGGTCCTTCTTGGCCCGCCGCTTGGTCTGGAATAAAGAAATTCACGGCGTCGCGTTCAAACGATATAAAAGCCTGGTGAAGGCAAGCGTTGACCCTCCCTAAGCCGGAACGATGCAGTTGAGAAATGCGCCGAACGTTTTCTGGGAGGCGACTCGACCGGAGTGCGGACTTTAGTCCGCTTCGATCTGGAAAACCGATTGGTGTCCGCTGTGGCCGGGCGGCAATCGAGTTGAAGCGGAATAAATTCCGCACTCCAGTCGATTCGCCTCTGACTTCGACTACATCGTTACGGCTCAGCTTGACCTGAATTCTTGCTCGTAACAATCTTGGGAAGCAACTGGGTTTATCTCTCTACCCGACTTTCCAAACGAATCAAAAGCACCATGAAAAAAACTCTTTCATACTATTTCCTGATCGCGGCGTTCCTGGCCGGTGCCGGCCGGGTGGCAACGGCGCAGGTAATCACCACGACGAACTTACTCACGGAAACGAAAGAACGGGTGCTGCGGATCGAGACCATTGTCGCCGCAGCGCCCCGGGAAGTTTGGAAGGCGTTCGCCACCGAGGAAGGATTGAAGAAATGGGTCGCCCCGGTCGTGGCGCTCGATTTGCGAACGGGCGGCACGCTTTCCACGCACTACGACAAGGCCGCGCGCATCGGAGATCCCGGCACCATCCGTCTTGGGATCGTGAATTATCTGGACGGAGAATTGATGACTTACAAAGTGACGCTGACGGAGCGGTTTGGCGAAAAAGCGCGCTCGGAGGATCAGCACCTCCAGGAAGTCATTCAAATCGTCCCGTGGACGAATGGCCGGACGAAAGTCATTTCGTCGATGATTGGCTGGGGGACGGGAAAGGATTGGGATGACACCTACGATTTTTTCGCGCGCGGCAATGTGTGGAGCTACCAGCAACTCGCCAAGTGCTTCTCACCGGCTCGAAGCGCCAAAGAATGAATCATCCGCGCGCCGGGAAACTCCGTGCGGATCGAAGCCAGCGCCAAATGTCATTCAGCGATTGGCTGCGGCGGGTCGAACATAGCGGTGGTGCAAGCCTTGACTTCGCCTGCGCCTGCGAATTCCAGGCTTAGCCGCTTTGAATCGAATTCCCGGCCAACTCAAAATCATCGAGTCCAGCAATGAATCGTCACGAGCGTGTTGATCGGGACGGTGACTGGAATATCCAGGGTTGCGGGATTCGCCGCAGCGTTATCGATTTCTACGTCGAACACCCGTTTGTCTCCCGCGTCAGGCGTCAGGGTCACTCGAATCGGCACCAGCCGGCCAAAATCCTTCGCTTGGACGCGCACGATTTGATTCGTGTTGGAACCGAAAGGCAGCGTGAACCCAACCGGGTCGCTATCCAGTGCGACGGGGTTGCCCGCAGCTTGCAAAACATTCAGCGTCGGCACTGTCGGAGGTAACACGAGCAGATTGGCTCCAATGGTGGAGACTCCTGTCATATTGAACGCCACTCCCGTCCGGACCACTGTATCCACCCGGATGCGGCCAACCCCATCCGAGGTGGAGAATCCTCGGTTAGGCGTGCTGCCCCCACTGGTGTCCATAGCCCCAGATCCTTCAACCTTAAAAGAAACGATCCGAATGCTGCCGCCGCTCCCGTAATTATTGCAACTACCGCCAAAACCACCTCGGGCCAAAATCGTTCCATTGATGGCAATGCGACTGTTGGCTGCAATCAACACCGCGCCACCTCCGCCGCCTCCTCCCATTAGGCTGCCCTGACTGCCACCACCCCCCGATCCGCCCACCAGCGGAATTAAAAAGGTATTGCCATAGGTTCGACCACCCGGCGCGCCAATTCCCAACGTGCCAAAGCTTCCTCCCTGCGGATTATCTGCGATCGAACAATTATTAAGGGTGCCGGCGTTCCCGGCACCTGGACCATAGCCGCCGCCCGGAAGGGACTCGGCACCGAAACCCGGCTTGCCTCCATCGAATCCGCCGGGCCCGCCGCGTCCACCACTATTTAAGGGTCGTCCACCCCCATCGACATTGATGGTGCCATTCACCACCACCTCGGTCTGGGCCAAAATAAATACCGGCGTGTTTCGCGCGTTGCGATTGAACCCGAGCGTCGCGCCGCTGTTGACATTCAGGCTCCGAAAATGGAGTTTCCCGCTCGGCGGCAAATCCAGATTCGTGCTGGCCGTGATAATCACGTCTCCGAGGTTGCCATCACTTCCGGCATTGAAGGTTTGGCCGTGGGCCAGGCCAGCCAGGCCAAACGCAGCGACGAACATTGAACCCAGCGCGGCGCGCCGGGCATGGAGGATGGAACGGACTATTTTAGGTTTCATAGATTTTAGAACGGTGTGGTTGCATTGATATTTTTTGGCGGCACGTAGCGCAGGCGGAAAAATGAGGAATCCAGGCCGGTCGCGTCACAGCGAATTCGCGTCACTCCTGGTTCCGATGGCAGCGGGTTTATGGCCGCGACTTCCCAGTTCT
>JBDSIW010000437.1:0-4158 GCA_039917795.1 Verrucomicrobiota bacterium
GCAAAGCCGGCGCCGGTTTTTCCGTGAAGACCATGAACTCGATTTGCGTCCCGCCGCCTTGGTCCACTCCTCCGTCGTCCGGCCCTGCCTTGGAGGTGAAGCGCGTGAAAGTTTCGCCGGAGAAATCGTATTCAATCAAAGAAGGAGCGTGTGTTCCGATTCCGTCTTTAACCTTTTTTTTTTCGACCAACAGCGGGCCGCCCGCGGCGTTCTGGTTGATTCCCACCGAGCCGAATCCGGTGGTGGCCGATTTCCATTTGAGCGAGGTGAGTTTCACGACGGAACCGTCCGCGCGCTGCAGCGTTGGCTCAATCCAGTCGGCCCAATCGCATTGAAAACCATTCCCGCCGTCAGTCACCACCAGCCAAAGCCCTTTCGCGCCCGAGACATCCACATCCACTGAAACGCGGCCGGATTGGATGATCCCGCTCTTGAACTTCGGCTGGGGACCGTCAACGCGTTGCGCGACGGGAGCGGGAGCCTTCACCGCCGCCTTTTTCTCGCCTTTTGGGTCCAGGTTTTTTTTCAAGTCCTCTTCGTTGATTTTGCTCTCGACTCCATTCTTCGGCACTTCCGCTTTTGCAATCCACAGGATCGCGTTGAGCACAATTTTTCGGAAATTTTCATCGCCCCAATTCTTATGAGCGTGCGCTCCGGTGAAACCAAACCCGCGCCCGCCGCCCTCACGCGTGGCCGCCCACGCCACCGTTTGGGGGATGCCCCGTTTTACCAGATCCCGCACCGCAGGATTCCCCTCGTGCTCGCCATCTTTCCGACTCGTGGTGTCGGGCGTGGGAACGGCGGAAAGAATCGGCGTCACCCCTTTCATCCCGTCGCGAAAGCGCATGTTGAAATACCATTCGTCATTGATCTGAAAAGGTTTCACGCCCCGGGTGATCGGGTGCTTTGGAAATTTTGTGAAGTCCGCGTTCCAATGCGGGTTGACCGACCAGTTGATTTCAAATGCGCCACCGATCCAATCGAGAAATTCCTTCTCGCCCTTATCCAGAGTTGGCTCGACCGCGTAATGCAAACACGCGAGGCCAACGCCTTTTTTCATCAGGGTGTCCAGCTTTGCCAAATGATCCTGCTGGAGCGCCCCGTGACCGGACCCGCCATCCATGTAGAGGACAATCGCGTCCGCGCCGTCGAACACAGATTCATCCTTCGGCCAGCCATTCAATTGTGCTTCGGCTTTGACGCCGGGCACGTCGTCCAGGCATTTTTTCAGAAGCAAAACGCCCGCGTTATGCTCGTGCTCACCGGGTCCATGGCTCGGCGCGCCGGCGACGAGAACAATTTTTTTATCGGCGGCGAGCAACGGGGATGCGGTGGCGAGAAGGGAAGCAAAACATAATCCGAAGATTTTTTCCAGGTTCATAGGTGATGAAAGAGAGCGTAGAAAAAGATTCGTTTCGGGAAAAGCTTTGATTTAGGGATGGATGCGTAAAGGGCGCGTTTCGGTTTCCCGGCGTCCGTTCGTGGAGCGAACAGGATTACGAATCAGTCTTACGCACAGGATCGGGATTCGGTACAACCGTCCAACGGCGCCGTTCGGGGAAAGCAAAACGGCGCACAGGAGCGACGCGACCTGCCCAGCCGCGTTTAGAATCAAAAGAGGACCGTGAGATTACGGAGTTCGATGAGGGTCGGTGCCGAACATTTTCACCATCTTGTTATAGATGCCAAGGAGGAGAAAGGGCGCCGCCCATTGCCCGACAAACAAGGCGTCCTTGTCGCGCCCGGATAATTTAAGTGCGAGGGAGGTGGCAATGGCGCCGCCGGCCGCGATGAGAAAAAGCTCGGAGGGCAATTTCGCGGTTTGGGATTCAATGGCATTGGCGAGCTTTCCTTCGGGGAAGGGATGGGCCGCGGTGATATTGTGTCGATCGGTTAATTCTGTTTGCATCGTCCAATCTAGAGTGCCGCTCGCCAATCCGCCAGTGAAGGAAATATGTTTTCTCGGCTGGAAGAAAACCTCTCCGCGACTCGGCGAGAATTATTCGGGCGAAGTTGAATCCCAAAGGGTGCGAGTCAGCTCACCGCTATCAAGGCCACGCGCTGGTTTTTGTCGTTGCGCGTGACGCCCATGGCGCGCGGGTCGAGGGTGAGAACTCCATCGACGATAAAAGCGTAGCGGTGGTGGCCGTGTTTTAGTTCCGGCCGAAGCAGCCAGGCGCCATCGGCCTGCTTTTTCAGCGGATGTGAGTGCGGGTTCCAATTGTTGAAATCGCCGACCAACGTCACGGATTGGGCCTGGGGCGCGTCGCAGACAAAATTGACCGAGCGCATATTTTGCGCTTGTTGATTGCGATAGCTCATGCTGAAAAATTTCTAGATTTGTGATTCACCAACTCAATCCCGTCAGCGTGGCGGCAATCCAATCTCAACTCAATAAATTTTCCAGAATTGTCATGGCGGTCTGGCGCACCATATCCGACTGCGATTCAAGGAGGCGGTATTGTTTGCTCCAATCGGGCAGGCTTTCGTTGCGCTCGCGCCAGAGCGATTTGAGGACGCGCTCGGTGCGATCGACTTGTTGCATCGCGGAACTGACGCTCTCGCGGCCTTCCGGCAAATCGGAGACGTGTCCCACCAAAAAGCGGCTGATGTGCTTCTTGTCGAAGACGGCCTGCAGGAGGATGACCGCGGTTTGTTCATAAGGATACCAGCGCCGGTTGAGCATCTCGCCGAGGAAAGAATGGCGGATCGCGAAAAATTCCGAGCGCGGACGCTCGGTGTAAGCGCGAATCTCGCGCGCTTCGGCAGGGAACCAGTGGTAGAGCAGTGCAAACGTCCCGTAGGTGTCGATGAGCTGTTTAGGATTGTTGTGGTCGGCCGCAATTTCTCCGATGCAAATGTCCTGTTGCAGTTCGACGCAAATTTCCGGGAGGTCATGCAACTGGCTCAACACCTCATGCCCAACCATGCTGCCGTAATTGAAGTCGCCGGGAATTAGCCAATAGACATCGTTCGCTGAGCCGCGTTCGAACGCCATGCCCAAGCCGGAGTACCACATCTGGCAGGTGTCCACGCACCACGCATCCAGAATGTCGGAGGAGGTCGCCACCGTGCTTTTCCGGAATTCGGTGAAGCGCTTGTTTTTCTCGTTGGCGAAATAGGTCTTGCGATCCATCACGGTGATTGGCCGCGCGTAGATTTCCGGTTGCTCGCCGAGGCGTTCGACGAGCCCGTAAAGCTGACGTAAATCGTCGTAACTATCCGATTGGCGAAAAGGATAAATTACGACGGGATGTATCTTGCCCTGGGTTGCGCTGGAGGTCGTGCGACGCGGTTGCGACGCGGAAATTTTCCGGCTCGCGGCGGGGGTTTTCATGGGGCAATCCTCTGCGTACGGCGCAAAAGTGCCAAGCTAAAACGGCGCGTTCATTTTTCCTGCGGCGCTCGTCGTTTGAGCGGAGTGAGGTCTTCGCATTCCAATTGAAGGGGTGGTGATCTCGGTTTTGTTCAAGGTGAATGCGTTTTTAAGGATGCGAAATACGAAGTCGGTTGCGCCGTCCATCATTCCACACCGGTTTCCTGAACAAACCAAGCGGGGTTCAACGGGGCCAGAGGATCTTTGAGTTTTTCCAATTCGGCGGCGGGCCCATGAACTTCTAACCTCGTTAAATCCGCCAGTTGCAAAAGCGCTTCCAGCTGAGCTTTCACGTTGGAGAGATGTATCAAAAGCCCATCAGCATCGCGATAGGCTTCCCGACAAAAGATTTGGTCGCCGTTGATGGTGAAATCGTAATAAAGATTGGAATCTTCGGTCGCGGTTCGTGAGACGAAAACGGGAAGAGCGGCTTTGATTTCCCCGAGTTTACCCGGCTTGGCTTTGAAATAAGGATGAAGACTGACGGCGACGGATGGATTTTTCATAGGCAGGATCGAGTATGGTGCGCGAGAGCACGAGATCAAGGATGCGTTGAGCGTGAGGCGCGGAATTCAAAATCATTGGCGGTATTTTTTTGGGGAACTCGATTTGCCGCGCTCAACTTTTCAGCCTGGTTTCTTCGAGATCAATTTCGCGCTCAATCCGGTGCATGAGATCTTCCTCAACCTGCGCGAGGCGCCGCAGCCGGATCAACTCGCAGCGCTCAGCTTCGAGGGCGCGTCTCCACAATTGACGGGTGGCAATCAGTTGTTCTCGATCCG
>JBDSIW010000438.1:0-3138 GCA_039917795.1 Verrucomicrobiota bacterium
CTTCCGCCGGTCATCAACCCCGATCCCACGGCGGTTTTGGAAAAACTTCCGGCCAAGGTCAAAGCCATTCAAAACGAAATTTCCAAGGTCGTCGTCGGCCAGGACAAAACGGTGGAGGCGATGCTCAACGCACTTTTCACGCGCGGACATTGTTTGATCATCGGCGTTCCGGGGCTGGCGAAAACTTTGCTCGTCCATGCGCTGGCGCGATTGCTCAATCTGCCGTTTTCGCGAATTCAATTCACTCCGGACCTGATGCCGTCAGACATCACTGGCACGGAAATTCTCGAAGAAGATTTGGCGACAGGTCGGCGGCAATTCGTCTTCACGCGCGGACCGGTTTTCACGCAGGTTTTGCTGGCGGATGAAATCAATCGCACGCCGCCGAAAACGCAGGCCGCTTTGCTGGAAGCGATGCAGGAAAAAACAGTGACCGTCGCCGGGAAAAGTTATCGCCTCGAAGAACCGTTCATCGTTCTTGCGACACAAAATCCGATTGAACAGGAAGGAACTTATCCGTTGCCCGAAGCGCAGCTTGACCGATTTTTATTTGAGTTGCCGATTGAGTATCCAACGGCAGAGGACGAGTGCCGCATTGTCGAACAGCATTCGTTCACGCCGCTGACAAAGTTGGAACCGATTCTCAGCCGCGAAGAAATTTTGCAATGGCGCGAAGCGATTGCCCAAATTCCCGCCGCGCCGAACGTGATTCAATACGCAGTGAATCTGGCGCGTGCAACCCGGCCAAATGATCCGAAGTCGCCCGATTACATCAAGCGCTGGATTCGTTGGGGCGCCAGTCCGCGCGCCAGCCAATATCTCATCATCGCCGGGCGTGCCCGGGCTGCGATGCAAGGCCGGTTCAACGTCGCGTGCGAAGATGTCGCTGCGCTCGCACCAATTGTTTTTCGGCACCGATTGATTCGCAGCTTTCAAGCGGACGCGGATGGAAAAACGAACGAAGAAATCATCACGAAACTTTTGCAGGATGTTTCGCGCTAAAATTTTGAAACCGTGCAAATCGCAGCTAATCGAAGTCTAACCGATCAATTTGATCCGCGAGCGCTTGCCGCGCTGGAAGGATTGGATTTCAAAGCGCGTTACGTGATGGAAGGTTTTTTGAGCGGCTTGCACGAAAGTCCATTTCACGGTTATAGCGTCGAGTTCAGCGATTATCGAAATTACCAACCCGGCGACGATCTGCGCCATTTGGATTGGAAACTTTTCGCACGCACCGACCGGCTCTGCATCAAACGCTACGAACTGGAAACCAACGTGCAGTTTTACGTCGTGTGCGACACGAGCGCGTCGATGGCTTATCGCGGTTCGCGCGCGTGGGAAACGAAACTGGGTTGCGCGCGAATTATCTCCGCTGCAATGACCTGGTTTCTGTTGAACCAAAATGACGCGGCGGGGTTGATTGCGCTCGATGCAAAAAGCGAAACGCAGTTCATTCACCCTTTTTCGCGCTCGATTCAATTTGGTTTGATGCTGCGCGAAATGGAAAAATTGCAACCCGCTGGCGGCGCGAGTCTCGTGAATTTGCTCAACCAAACTGCGCGTCTGGTGCGCCGGCGCAGCGTTATTTTATTTTTTTCCGACTTGCTCGAGCCGAGCGCAGAAGTGGAACTTTATTTCAAGCAACTCCGTTTTCACGGTCACGAGTGCCTTGTGTTTCAAGTGCTTGATCCTGATGAAATTGATTTTCCATTCACCGAATCGCATTTGTTCGAGGACATGGAGACCGGAGCTCGCCGACAAGTTTCGCCTTTGAATGCGCGAGAAAAATATTTAGAGCGGTTCAGCGCATTCATGGAAGGACACCGCAAATTTTTCCAAAGTCTGGAAATTCCTTTTTGTGTGATTCGCAACGATGAAAATCCGTGGCGCGCTTTGGCGCTGTTTCTTTCCGAACGAAAAAGGATGAAATGAATTTCTCGTTTCTCAATCCGCTTTTTTGGATGGGCGCGCTGGCGCTGGCTGCGCCGATTTATTTGCATCTCCGACGCAAGCAGCCTAAAAACCTTTTGCCATTTTCCACGCTCCGTTTTCTCGACGACCAGCCCCAACCGAAACAAAGTCCCCGACATCTCCGCGATTTATTTTTGTTCGCGTTGCGCGCTCTCGCCTTGCTGCTTTTGATTGCCGCATTTGCCTGGCCGTTCATTCGTCAGGCAACGACGGTCGTTGTTAAAGAAAGTCGCGTTTACATTTTGGATAATTCACTGAGCCATCAGGTTGATGATGGTTTTCAAAAACATCGCGAACGCTTGGTGAAAGAATTCAGCAAAGCGGGCAAGGAAACCCAAATAGCCGTCGTCGAACTCACGGCCAATCCGCGCGTCGTCGTTGGTTTCGGCGATGAACATGCCGCTGCCACGCAAAAAATTCGCCAGCTTCAACCTTCTTTTCAACGCGGCTCTTATCTCGCGGCCTTTCGGCAGGCAAACACGTTGCTGGCGAATTCACTTGGTGAAAAAAAGAAAATCATTTTGTTCGGCGATAATCAGGAGAACCAGTGGGCGGACAATTTGAACACGTCGGCTTTTCTCGATGATGTTGAGGTTGAAATTCCAAAGACTAAATCGAGTGCGCGCTCCAATGTTTCCGTGTCGGACGCGCGCGCCGAACGAATTTTTCTTGGCGATAAATCGCTCGTGCATTTCACTGTGCAAATCAGCCTCAAAGGAAACTTTCGCTCCGCAAAAATTTTGCTGCGTGTCAACGGACAGGAATTGCTTTCTCGCGAAATCGATTTTCCCGGAAAAGCAGAGAACATTGTTTTCCAAACGGAGTGGGAAGCGGAACCTTCGTTGCAATTGAGCGGCGAATTGAAGGTGCAGGCCGATGGCGATTCTCTCGCGGGCGACAACAGTGTTTTCTTTTCACTTGCGCCGGTGCAGGAGGGAAAAGTCGCGGTGCTGGCGCAGTCCTCTTTTCTAAAACTCGCGTTTTCGCCGGAAATTATGCGCGGCCATTGGGCAGCGCGTTTTGTTGAGCCGACAAAAATTTCCAGCGAACTCGACGCGAACAACGACGCTGAAGTTCTCTGCATCGAAGCGAGCTATCTGCAATCCAGTGACGCGCGAAAATTACTCTGGCGTTATCTCAGCGATGGTCGCGGCGTTTTTCTGATGG
>JBDSIW010000439.1:0-12723 GCA_039917795.1 Verrucomicrobiota bacterium
GTCGTTTGCACTCCGGGATCAAAGGTCAGAACCGAGTTGGTGTAAAAATCCACGCCCGCCGTGGCAGAACCGGAGAACGAAAGGTTGGCGTTGAACGATGCGGCGCCGAGATTTCCCAACCGGGTCACCTGAAATGTCGCGTAATCGTTCGTCTGTTCATACATCTGTGTCGAAACATTGGTGATCGTTAACTGCGGATTCTCATTATCCGCAATGGTCACAATGGCACTCCCGGCGCCGACGTAGTTGATGGACGGATTGATTGAAAGCACGATCGTCTCAGAAATTTCTGGGATAGAATCGTCGATCGGCACAATGATGATATTCGTGGAAAAATCATCAGGGGCGAACGTGATCGATCCCGAAAGCGGACCTCCCAGCGCATTGACATAATCCACGCCATTGGAAGCAGTCCCGCTAAGTTTGTAATTAATAGTCAGTGGCGTTCCTGCAGCGGATCGCGAGACGGTAAAAACTCCCGGCGCGGTTCCTGTTTCCGCCGCGCTCGGAGTAGTGGCCGCGATTCCAATCACGTTGGTGTACTCTGTCACCCGGACATTATCGATCAGCGTGAAAATCAAATTCGTGCGATTCGGGTCGCTCGAAGTCGTCGCGTTGATATCGTAATGGTTGAAGAGGATGTTTGTTCCACCTAGTGTTCCTGCGTCCGTAACGTCAACCGTCGCAATTAAAATATCGTCGATTGAATAAGTAATCGTGTTGGCAATCTTTTTAAGGGAGACATCGTGCCACTTGAAAGCCAGCGCTCCTGCGGCGGAAGAACCCGGTGCATTTGCGGGCGTGCCACTGGAATTCGTCTGCTGCGGGAACAGATTAAATTGCGCGAGCGGAACCGCCTGAGGAGGAAAGTTGGTTTCATAATAGCTGTTGGGGCTCGCGTTGCGTGATCCACCCACCGACGCGTAAACAAAACCCGATGCCGGATCCCCCTTGACCGATCCATCAAGAGAACTGCCAATTTGATAGACGCCATCCTGGTAGCTCACGGAATGTGCGGGAGAGTAAACCCGGTAATCTGCTGAACTGCCTCCGTCCGCCGTTCCGCCGATATAGATACTGTCGGCCACACCGGCGACTTGTGCTGTCGTTCCAGCGGTTCCGTAGCCTGCGCCGCCGACCTGCGTTGATCCACTTCCGCCAGCGGGCAGCGGTCCGTTAAAATTAAACCACGCGTCGAAACGCAACTCAAAATTCGAGGTAATCCCAAATCCAACGGGCGAAACGCTCACGCCGGTCACACCGGATGCCGGCGAAACCAGGTTGGCCGCCATTTTCAACGCGCGGGTGCTGGTACCAGTCGAATGCGGCGACAAGGGAACGCCGGCAGCCGTGTAATCGAAATACAGGTCCGCCAGATGCACGCCCGACGACGTAAAATTCACTCGATAAGTTCCGTCCAAAGAATGATCGGTTTCAAAGTCCTCCGAAAAAACAATCGATTGCGCTCGGCCGCTGCCGGGCAATGCTCCCAGGAGGAAAATCATTACCAGCAGAAAAGCGAGAGTGTTCAGGGAAAGTTTTTTCATAAGCTTGTTACCTAGTTTGATTTCGGTTTCCGCACCACATGCCTCTTGACCGCGGAAGCTTTGGTGTGGGGATGTCGTGTTACCGACGCCGAAAGGATGGAGGTCGGCACGGTCCATTAGCAAGGCAAAAAATGCCGCGGCCGCCAGAATTAATTAACATCCATCGCGACCGGAAGGACCGGGTGATCAAACACGCAACATGCGTTCCAGAATTTCGCCCACGAGATTGGGGTTCGCTTTTCCTTTGCTCAATTTCATCACCTGCCCCTTGAGAAAGTTCAGCGCCGCCGGTTTTCCGGCTCTGAAATCTTCAGCGCTTTTCGGATTGGCCGCAATGGCTTCCGTGCAAAAATTTTCAATCGCTCCGGTGTCGCTGACTTGCGCCAGGCCCTTGCTCTCGACGATCTGTCCCGGCGTACCGCCGATCGAAAACATCTCCGCAAAAACCTCCTGCGCGATCTTGCCGCTGATTTTCCCGCTCTCCACCAGCGAGGTCAGTTCGAGAATGCCCTCCGGTTTGAATTTCAAATCGGCCAATGCTGTTTGAGTCTCGGTCAACTTGGCGCGCAAATTATTGATCACCCAATTGGCAACTGTTTTCGGGTTCTTCGATTGTCTGGCCAGGGTTTCAAAATAATTTCCCAAAGGAACGTCGTTCACGAACGTCTCAGCGTCCGATGCGGGCAATTGATAATTCGTAATGAATCGCTGCTTCTTCGCCAGCGGAAGCTCGACGATACGCTCCGAAATTTCCTCCAACCAAAGTTCGGTTGGCTCGAACGGCATCAAGTCCGGCTCCGGGAAATACCGGTAATCGTGCGCCATTTCCTTGCTGCGCATCGTTTCGGTGATGCCCGCCACGTCATCCCATCGGCGCGTTTCCTGATAAAGTTTTCCACCGCGCTTGAGTAGTTCGATCTGACGTGGGATTTCATAATCCAGCGCGCGCCTTGCACCGCTGAAGCTGTTCATGTTCTTGATCTCAATCTTCGCGCCGAGTTCTTTCTGGCCAACAGGCCGGACACTCACGTTGACATCGCAACGCACCATTCCTTTTTCCATGTCGCAATCACTGATGCCGCCATAGATCAAAATATCCTTGAGCGCATTGAGATATTCGTAAGCCATGTCGGCGCTGGTCAGGTCCGGTTCGGAAACGATTTCCAACAGGGGAACACCCGCGCGGTTGAAATCGACGCCGCTGTTGCGATCGAAATGAATATTTTTCCCGACGTCTTCCTCCAGATGAGCGCGCGTGATGCGGACGCGGGCAATCTTGCCTTGGAATTCAAAATCCACGTAGCCGTTGGCGGTGGATGGTTTGTCATATTGTGTCACCTGGTAATTTTTCGCCGCGTCCGGATAAAAATAATTCTTCCGATCAAACTGGGCGTAGCGCGGGATGGAGCAATTCAGGAGAAATCCCGTGAGCACGGTAAGACGCAGCGCTTCTTCATTTGCGACCGGTAAAACGCCCGGCATTCCGAGGCAAACGGGACAAACGTTGGTGTTCGGCTCCGCCCCGAATTCGTTGGCGCAGCCGCACCAGATTTTGGATTTGGTCTTAAGTTGAACGTGTGTTTCAAGTCCGATGACGGCTTCGTATTCCATGACCTTTCAAGATTAACCACACGTTTCGCGGGATGAATACCGATTTTTAAGTGCATCTCCGAAATGAATTGCTATCTTCCGGCCACCATCGTGACCGCCAATCTTTCAATCCATCGCCTTGTTGTCGCCGCCCTGGTTTCTATTGCTTTGACGCTTTACGTGAGAGCGGCAGATTTTGACTTATCCAACTTTCCTCCCGCGCAAAAGCAAATCGATTTCGTCCGCGATATTGAGCCAATTCTTGCCGAGCGGTGCTACTCCTGCCACGGGCCGGACAAGCAGGAAAACGAACTTCGGTGGGACACCAAAGCAATTGCGCTCAAAGGCGGCACGTCAGGGCCAGCGATCATTCCTGGAAAGAGTGCTGAGAGCCGAATGATTCATCTTGTCGCGGGCCTGGAAAAAAATCTCGTGATGCCAAAAAAAGGTGAGCGCCTCACGCCGGCGCAAATCGGTCTGTTGCGTGCGTGGATCGATCAGGGAGCCAATTGGCCTGAGGAGGTCGCGGTCGCAAAACCGTCTGACAAATCCGATTGGTGGAGTTTCAAGCCAGCGAAAAAGCCGCTGTTGCCTCACGTGAAAAATGAAAGGTGGGCGCGAAACGAAATCGATTTCTTTATCCTTTCAAAACTCGAGCAGGAAAACCTCAGCCCTTCACCCGAGGCGGACCGGCGCACCTTGATTCGCCGCCTGAGTTTCGATTTGACCGGCCTGCCGCCAACTCCGCTAGAGGTTGAGGAGTTTCTGAACGACAGAAATCCCGAGGCCTACGGAGCCGTGGTGGATCGCTTGCTCGCGTCGCCGCGCTACGGCGAGCGCTGGGCGCGCCATTGGCTCGACACGGTTCATTACGCAGACACCCACGGCTACGACAAAGACAAGCCGCGGCCCAACGCCTGGCCCTATCGCGATTACGTCATTCATTCACTCAACGGCGACAAACCGTATTCGCGTTTTGTGGAGGAGCAATTGGCCGGGGATGTGTTGTTCCCGGATGAGCCGGATGGAATCGCGGCGCTGGGTTTCATTGCGGCCGGGCCGTGGGATTTCGTCGGGCACGTCGAGTTGCCCATTGAAAAAACCGACGGGCTGATCGCGCGCTACAACGATCGCGACGACATGTTGATGACGACCATTTCCACGTTTCAAAGCCTGACCGTCCACTGCGCGCGCTGTCACAATCACAAGTTCGACGCGATCACCCAGCAAGATTATTACAGCTTGCAGGCGGTTTTCGCGGGCGTGGATCGGGCGGAAAGGGATTTTGACCCGGACAAGGAAATCCTCATCAAACGGCGGCCGTTGAAAAATGAAAAGAGATCGCTCGAATCGCGATTGGCCGCGCTTAATTCTGAAACCGCCCTCCTTTCCAGCCCGGAACTTCGCGCCATTGATCAACGTCTCGACTCCGCGAAAAAAGAAGCGGCTGCGCTCGGCACCGCTCCTTCAACCAGCAACGGCTACCACAGCGGCATCGAGAAGTCAGAGGCGGTCACCAAATGGGTTCAGGTCGATCTCGGTCGCGTTCAGCCCATTGGTGAAATTAAGTTGGTTCCCGCGCGTCCGGTTGATTTTGCAGACACGCCGGGTTTTGGTTTCCCGCTGCGTTTTAAAGTTGAGGTTTCTGCCGAGCCGGAATTCAAGAATGCAACGACGCTCACCAACCTGACCACCGAAGATTTCGCAAATCCCGGCGACACGTCGATTGCCGTTCGCGCGGCTCATTCTGCGGCGCGATATGTTCGCGTCACGGCGACGAAACTTTGGAAGCGGACGGACGATTACGTTTTCGCCCTGGCAGAGATCCAGGTTTTTTCCGGCAAAACCAATGTGGCCCTTCGAGCGGAAGTTTCCGCGCTTGATTCGATCGAATCGGGATTGTGGGCAAAGAAAAATCTTGTGGACGGTTTCGGCAGTCGCGCCCAGCTGCCCGAAGGCCTGCCGCTCACTGGGCAACCCGATCATTTGGCCCAACTGAAGAATGAGATTAGCGCTTTAGAAAAGCGGCGAAGGGAATCTGCCGAGACATTAATTCCCTCAAACGTGCGGACCGAGCTTTCTGAAATCACCAACCGCGTCGCGGCGTTGGAAGAAGAGCTGAAAGCTCTTCCACCGCTGGAAAAAGTTTATGCGGCTGCGTCCGACTTCAAGCCCAGCGGAAGCTTTCTTCCCGCCAAGTCGCCTAGACCCGTTTACCTCCTGGCGCGGGGCGAAGTCAAACGGCCCGGTGAATTAATGGGACCTGCCGGAATCGCCGCAGTGCCTGGACAGGAAGCAAATTTTCATCTCCCCTCTACCCACAACGAAGGGGCCGGCCGCGCCGCGCTCGCGAAATGGATCACCGATCCGAAAAATTTGCTCACGCGCCGCTCCATTGTAAATCGCGTTTGGCATTATCATTTTGGACGCGGCATCGTCGAGACACCCAATGACTTTGGCCACATGGGTGCGCTGCCCACACATCCCGAATTACTCGACTGGCTCGCGTTCAGGTTTCAGGAAAACGGAGAGTCACTAAAGAAGTTGCACCGGCTGATGGTCATGAGCGCGACGTATCGCCAGAGTTCGGGCGTCGCAGAAATCGAAAAGGAGAAAGAGAGAAATGGGGTAAGGAAGAATGGCTCCCCCGCACATTTGGCCCCGGTCTCTTTTTCAACCGGTCCGAGGCGTGACGCTTTCGAAAAAGATGCGGACAATCGGTTCCTCTGGCGGATGAATCGCTCGCGCCTCGACGCGGAATCGATCCGCGATTCCATGTTGCTGATCAGCGGGAAGCTTGATCCCACGATGGGCGGACCGGCGGTACAGCAATTCGCCTTCAAGGATGATCATTCGCCCGACTACGATTACACCAAGTTCGATGTGGACACCGCGGCAGGAATGCGTCGCAGCATCTACCGCTTTATTGTTCGCAGTGTGCCCGATCCTCTCATGGATTCGCTCGATTGCCCGGACCCATCCATCCTTACGCCCAAACGCAGCGTCACGATGACGTCGCTCCAGGCCTTGGCGATTTTGAATGATCCTTTCGTCCTGAAGCAGAGCCAACACCTTGCGGCTAGGGTAAAACCCCTAGGCGACATCAAACACCAAATTGATCGCGCGTTCGAACTCGCGTTGAACCGGGCGGCTTCAGACGAAGAATTGCAAAAGCTTGTTCCCTTCGCCGAGAAAAATGGCATGGCCAATTTATGCCGGCTTATTTTTAACACTTCGGAATTCATGTTTGCAGACTGATGGGCTTTCCAGCCGCAAATGGATCTTACAACCTGATGCGGGGAAAAAATTTTGGCGGCCAACGAAAACGCACGCCAATCGCGAACGCTTATTCCAGGCCCGGACGTGTTCCGACGTCCGCCCCGAATTTCGCGTTTAAGCTTTTTGCGGCGACGAGTTGCCCGTCGCTTTTGTTTTCCGCTCCGCCCACTCGTAAAGCACGGGCAGCAGCACCAAGGTTAAAAAAGTTGAACTGAGGATGCCCCCGATAACAACAGTCGCAAGCGGGCGTTGCACCTCCGCACCCGCCCCGGTGGCAATCGCCATGGGAACGAAGCCGAGGCTGGCTACCAGCGCTGTCATCAGCACAGGACGGAGGCGCGTCAATGAACCTTCAATGACCGAATCGCGAATGCTTTTGCCTTCGTCACGCAGTTGGTTGAAGTAGGCGACCAGCACCATGCCGTTGAGTACTGCCACGCCAGTCAGTGCGATGAAACCAACCGCCGCAGTGATGCTGAACGGCATCCCGCGCAGCCACAGCGCAAACACGCCGCCTGTGACGGCCAGCGGAATGCCGGACGCAACAATGGCCATCTGTCGAAAGCTCCCAAAGGCGAGAAAGATTAACGTCAAAATCAGGACCAGTGATGTCGGCACCACCACGAACAAACGCGTCCGCGCCTTCTGCAAATTCTCAAACTGCCCGCCGAACTCCACGATGTAGTTTTCCGGCAGCTTTACTTGCTCCTGGATGCTCCTTTCCGCTGCGCGCACGAAACCTTCGATGTCGCTCGTCTTCAAGTTCACCATGAGCGCGGCGCGGCGATGTCCGTCGTCGCGCAAGATGGGTTCCACGGTTTTCAACGTCTCGAATTCCACCAGCTTCCCGAGGGGCACGAGGCCGGCGGAGCCAACCCGCACTGGCAGTTTTTTGATTTCTTCATCGTCAGCGCGGAGTTGTTCGGGCATCCGCACCACGATTTCGTAGCGCCGCTCGCCATTGGCGATGGTGCCTACTTCCTGTCCGGCCAGCGCCGCGTTGACGGCTTTGTTCACTTCGTCCGCCTGCAAACCATAGCGTTGCAGCGCGTCTCGTTTGACATTGATTTGCAATTGCGGTGTGCGGCCTTCGGTTTCAAATTCGACCTGTTCGGCTCCCGGCGTCTTTTCGAGAATGCCTTTGATTTGTTCGGCGAGCTTTTCGAGCACGTCGTAGTCGTTGCCGAAAATTTTTACAGCCAGTTCCGCCTTCGTGCCTTCGAGCATTTCGTTGAAACGCATTTCGATGGGTTGTGCGAAAAGGATGTTGTAGTCGGGATTGATTTTTTTCAGCACGGCATCGATGTGTTCGCGCAACTCCGCCTTGTTCACCGGACGGCCCGCCGTTTTGGGCCATTCTTTCATTGGCTTGTAGAAAATATAAACATCGCTCTCGTTGGGCGGCATCGGGTCGGAAGCAATCTGGCTCGTGCCGATACGGGTGAAGATCCGGGTGACTTCGGGAAATTCTTTCAGCAGCCGATTCTCGACTTCGATGTCGGTGCGCAGCGACTCCTCCATGCTCATGCCGACCGGCTTGTAGAGCATCGAAGTGATGGAGCCTTCATCGAGCTTCGGAACGAACTCCGCGCCAAGATGCGTGAATAACCAAACGGAACCGGCGAAGAGGAGCACGGCCGCAAAGACCACGGCCCAACGCAAACGCAGGGCTGCGTTCAACGCCGGTTCGTAAACTTTTTTCACGAGCCGGATAATAAAGTTGTCGCCTTCCTGGATGTTTCCACGCAACAGAAACGAACAGAGCACCGGCATCAAGGTCAGCGCCAATAGGAGCGCCCCCGCGAGGGCCAGCATCACGGTGAGCGCCATCGGGTGAAACATTTTCCCCTCGATTCCAGTGAGCGCGAGAAGCGGAATATAAACCACCGTGATGATGATCACGCCAAAGAACATCGGGGAACCGACCTGCTTGCTCGCGGCAAGGACGGTATGAATCTGTTCTTCGGCAGTGAGGGAACGACCGAGCTTATGTTGCCGCTGCCCGATTTGCCTCACGATGTTCTCCACGATCACCACCGCGCCATCAATGATCAGGCCGAAGTCCACTGCGCCGAGACTCATGAGATTTCCTGAAATGCCAAAGCGCGCCATGCCGATGAGAGCGAACAAAAAGGAGAGAGGAATCGCCGCTGCCACGATGAGTGCGGCCCGCCAATTGCCCAAAAGCACCAGCAGCAAAGCCACAACGAGGATTGCGCCTTCAAACAGGTTTTTCTTAACCGTGCCAATCGTGCGATCAATGAGTTGCGAGCGGTCGTATTGAATTTGGATTTCCACGCCCTCCGGCAACTTGGTTTGAATTTCCTTGATGCGTTCCTTCACGCGCCCGGCGACTTCGCGGCTGTTCGCTCCCGCCAGCATCATGGTGGTGCCAATGACGGTTTCATGGCCGTTGAGCGTCGCCGCTCCAGTGCGGAACTTCGTTCCCGTCTTCACTTCCGCCACATCCTTGACGAGAATAGCCTTCACTCCCGCGCCGAACTTGAGTGGTAACGCCGCGATTTCTTCAATGGTGGTCACCCGGCTGACCGCGCGAATGGTGAGTTGTTGTCCCCCGCGGCTGACAATGCCGCCACCCGCATTTTGAACATTTCGCGCAACGAGTTCGGCGAGCTCGCTAAAAGTCATCCCCACCGCCTCGAGCGCTTCCGGCTTGGGTTGAATAACGAACTGTCGTTGGTAACCGCCGCTCTCGTTGATTTCCGCAATGCCCTTCACGGCGCGGAGCATCGGCTTGACGGTGTATTGCTGAATTTCACTCAGTTCCAATAACTGCTCCAGTTCGCCAGCCGGTTTGTTCGTCGCATCCGGGCGATAGCTGACGCTGTAATAAAAAATTTCTCCCAGACCCGTGCTGATCGGTGCGAGCCTGGGAGAGGCACCAGCAGGAAGTTGTTCCAACACACCTTGCAGTCTTTCCGCGACCAGTTGTCGCGCGCGAAAAATGTCCGAACCTTCGGTGAAGTTCAGCGTCACTTGGGAGAGCCCGAACTTGGTCAACGAACGCATTTCCTCCATGCCGGGCAAACCGGCCATTTCGCGCTCGATGATTTGCGTCACCACCTTTTCCGATTCCTCCGCAGCGAGGGCGGGAACCTCTGTGTTGATCTGCACCTGGATTCCAGTGATGTCGGGCACTGCATCAATGGGCAGATGAATCGCGGACCACAATCCACCCGCGAGCAGCGCGATGGCGCCAAGCAAAACGAAGGCGCGTTGCCGCAAAGCAAATTCCAGTATGCGATCAATCACGGCGCCCCCTTCCCGGTGAGCAGATCCAGTCGCGCCGCCGCTTCGAGCGCCGCCTGTTTCGTCTCGAGCAATGACTCGACCGCTTCGAGATATTGCTTCTGCAATTCGACGTAAGTGGAAATCGGCACTGCGCCGAGCCGGTAATGGCGGTCGGCGAGTTCGGCGGCTTCTTTGAAGTGCTGGACAGAATCGGCCCGCCACTTCGCCATCTCGCGAACTTTCGTTTCGTAGGTCAACGATGCTTCGAGAACTTTGCGTTCCACGTCCCGTTGCGCGAGGGCGAAGGAAATTTCCGCCTGCGCCTGCCGAGCCCTGGCCGCGTCGATGTTGCCGCCATTTCGATTCCACAGCGGCAACGGCAGCGAAACACCCAACCCGATAATGCGCTCGCGATCCCCTGCCCGCTCTTCCGAATACGTCGGCCCAATCGAGAGCGCGGGGAAGCGCTCGTTCTTCGCGAGCTCCACTTTGAAACCTTGCTGTGCGAGTTCACTCGCCCGGAGGCGCAAATCAAAATTGTTGGTCTGCGCCATGGCAAGAACACTGCCGCTTCCTCCGCGCGATTGAAGAGCAATCTCGGGAGGCGCGACGCGCAACGGCTCGTTCGGCGCGACACCGCGCAATTGATTTAATTCGAGCAGAGCGGATTGTGCGGCCAGCGTCGCATCGCCTGCCTTTCGTTGCAGGGTCAGTTCAGTTGCCTCGATGATGCGCACCTCCAACAGGGGCGTCAGCCCGGCAGCATCGCGTTGCACCACCACTTCGCGCAAAACTTGAAAACGCTCAGCGACTTCGCGGGCCGCGGCCGCCTTCTCCTGCGCGGCGAACAAACCGTAGGCCAGCATTCTCACCCGACCGGCCAGCGCGAGTTTGAAATGCGAGAAGCCAAGTTCGGCCAGTTCGACATCGCGGTTCGCAATCGCCTTGCGCAACCCCATTCGCCCCGGCCACTCGAAGGGCTGGACCACGGAAACCGACCACACAAGACCTTCGGCGCCGGCGCCGCTGCCGTGAATCGTTTTCCGTCCGATGGTTCCGCTGACTTCCGGATTCGGCACAGCACCGGCGGTTTTGCGCCCGGCCCGCGCTGCCGCAAGTTCGGATTCGTAAAACTTTAACTCGGGATTCTGGTTCAGCGCCTCGGACACAAGCGCGTCCAGTGACAGGCCGAGCGCAGGAGGCGTCGAAGTTGTTTCCTGACTTTTCGCCGGCAGCGCCATCGCTCCCACCAGCGCCGCTGTCAGAAAGAGCGGCCAACAAAAATGCAATCGTTTCATAAAATCACACACTGCAACCATCGGAATCAAAGGGAATGTTCCGGGCGTGGACAACGCCCGACAACGAGAGGGAACTCCTGCGGAACGCAGGATCAGGAAACCAACGAAGGCGCACGCGCGGGAAGTGCCGTGCGAAAGGAAAACTGCCAGCGATGGGAAAGTTGCGGTGGCGCGGTACCAGAGGGCGCAAGGCTGGACGTCGCCGCGACGTAACACTGGGAGAACCAGTCCAATCCCTGCGCGCAAATCAGCACCGGCATTGCCATAAAGTCCGGACGGGAAATTCCGACCCGCGTGGAAGAGGAAGCAAACTTTCCATCCGCGGCTTCGTGGCTCTCGGAATCATGGTCGTGAGGCACCGGGGCGGCGGAGTCATGATCGAAGAGATGCCCATGAATCAGACCGGCATATTCCAGCAACGCGTGGGACGATGTCGGAAGCCAGGCAACCAGCAGGACTATCGTTAAGATCTTTTGGAGCTGGAACACGACCGAAATTGAACACTGGAAATCTTCCGTGTCAACTTCAGGCGTGGATGAATACCCATGGCTCTCCGTTGAATTGGGTTCACTCCGCGCGATGGTCGCAGTGCCTTCCATCGTGGATACCGGACAACATCTGCGAGTCGTGATCGGGAGGTTGCCTTGCATCCCCCGCGTGACAGCCGTCAACTTATCGCCGAGCCGCCGCATGAGAATCTATGAACAGCACGTTTGCCCTTCCCAACAGATGCCGATCCAGCTAGGCGCGGAAGATTTGCGCGCGATTGACCGGCGCGAATTTCTTTAGAGCTTTGGCGGCGGACTCGGGGGCATCGCCGTGGTTCATTTGCCGGGACAAAATGGATTTCTGGCCGAAACGGTGAAGGAACAGCGCCATCATGCCGCCGATGGTGGCCAGGACAACGACGGAAGGTTCAGGGACAACCGTGATGGTTCCAGTACCGGCAAAATAATCATCCAGCTTGAACAACGCTGAACTCCCGCTGCTGCCGTAGGTCCCCACCCCTTGCAAAATCCCGCCGAGAGTCAAGCCACCAACGACCTCATTGATTCCCGCACCGAGGTCGGCAAAGTTTTGATCCGCCACACCTGCGGTTCCTCCACCTGCCAAAGAAAGCATTGCCGTGTCACTGATGGCATTGGCGACACCGGAAGCCAGCGAGAGTTTCGCAATGGAAAGAGTCGAAGACGCGTTGTCCACGGTCACGTTACCGGTGCCGAGATTGGCCGAGCTTCCACTCACCAACAGCGTCCCGCCATTGACCGCTGTTCCACCTTCATAGGAATTATTGCCGTTCAAAACCAGCTGTCCCTGATTGGCGTCGCTCCCCGGAGCCGTCAGAGTCAATTTACCCACTCCGCTGATGGTGTTCGCGAAAGTTAACGAGCCCACGGCAGAGCCTTGAACGTGGAGGAGCGTGTCCGATTGAAGAACCGTCGCGTTATTGATGGTGACCGCGAGACCGGTGTCATTGCGGATCGCACCGCCAAATGCAGCAAAGGGTCCAGAGGCTGCACCCGAGCCATTGAGATTTAGCAGGCCAGTACCCAAATTATAAGTGCCAGCAGTAATCAGCGTGAGTTGCCCACCCGAATTAATGGTGAAGCCCGATGTGGTGGTGGGTGCCGCGGTCAAGGAGACGCGCAGTCGGCCTCCGTTTAAGACGGTTGCTCCCGTGTAACTCCGAACGCCGGTCCCGAATGTCGCCAGACCATCACCCGCCTTCGTGAATCCCCCGGAGCCCGACGTGGCCC
>JBDSIW010000440.1:0-3435 GCA_039917795.1 Verrucomicrobiota bacterium
AGCAATTCTCCCGTCGTTGGCGTAGCCAAAATTTCATCAAAGAAGATTTCCAGATTCTTGTCAGGAACGACATCGAGGCCGAGCGGCTGTTCGCGCATTTCGCCGACGCGTTTGGCGAAAGACGTCACATGCTCTGCGCACCAATGCGCGTGGAGGCTGAAGGCCATTTTCAATTCGTAGATCTGCTCGGCGGTGAGGCGTGAAATGAAAATCTGGTGCAGCCGTTTGAAAGCATAGTGAAACCGCTTGAGATGCGCGACGCAGGCCTCGATGGAAAGTCCGGGCCGTGCGGCTTCTTCGATGGTGCAAAGGCCGGCGATGGTGGGGAGATCCCGGTACGATCGGTAGTTCTTCATGGAAGATTACGAATACGCAATCGGGAAGGATTTGCAAGGTTTGGGCGGGGTCACGCGCAAATGGAGACTTCGGCTTGAACAATGCGTTAACATGCTGAACCTTTTGGCTTCCAAAGCGGGAGCAGGACGCTCGTGGAAATCCGGGAAGGGAAAAGTTGTTGAGGCACCGAGCAGATCGGGGAAAAATCTTGCCACGCCGAGTTGAGAATCGTTACGTTGGCCAGCGCAGTTGGACGCCAGTTTAGCTCAGTTGGTAGAGCAGCTCATTCGTAATGAGCAGGTCGTCGGTTCGAGCCCGACAACTGGCTCCAGGTTCCTCCTCGCACCGGTGGCGCAATGGATTTCTGACGATTGTCTATGAACGAACAGAAAATGGAAAAAGAGGAACTCGAAGAACTTCGACAATCTTTGGAGAAGCGCACCGCCCAATTAGAAGCGATGACGAGCGAGCTGGAAAAATTCAGCTATTCGGTTTCGCATGATTTGCGCGCGCCATTGCGGGCCATTGAGGGGTTTTCGAAAATCCTGCTGGAGGATTACACCGACAAACTCGACGAGGAAGGGCAACGGTTCCTGAAAATCATCGATGGGAGCAGCCGGAAAATGACGGACTTGCTCGATGATCTCCTCCTGTTTTCTCGGTTAAGCAGGCAGGAAATGAATCCAGCACGGGTGGACATGGGCAAAGCGGTTCAGTCGGCTTGGGAAGAATTACGTCCTGATCCGGGCGTGCGCAAAGTGGAGTTGAATATTGATCCGCTTCCGGACAGCTGGGGCGATCCCGCCCTTGTCCAACAAGTTTTGAAGCAGTTGCTCGGCAACGCGATTAAGTTCACCGCACCCAAAACAAAAGCGGTGATCGAGGTGAACGGAACCAAGGAACCGGACCGGGTGGTCTATCGGATCAAGGATAATGGCGTGGGGTTCCAAATGAAATCGGTCTCGAAGTTATTCGGCGTTTTTCAACGATTGCATATGCCGGAAGAATTTGATGGGAACGGAATCGGGTTGGCGATTGTCCAACGCTTGATCCGGAGGCAGTCGGGCGAGGTCTGGGCGGAGGCGGAGGCAGACGTCGGAGCGACATTTTGCTTTAGTCTGCCGGCAACAAAAAATGGAAAGTGACAGGTGAATCTTTTGCAGTGGAGAATTTTTAATTTTGCAAATCAAGGAGCGGCGACCGTCAAGCGCCCCGCAGCTCGCTCGCGGAGTCAATTTTACGTATGAGCCAACGGTCCGAAACAGCGAAACCAGGCAAACTCCCCGCCGAAAAACGAGTGGCTACGTCCGTGGAAAAACGCCTGAGGATACTTCTTCTCGAAGATGTGGCCACGGACGCTGAGTTAATCGAGCGCGAGTTGAAGGCCGCCGAAATTCCGCTCTCGCTGCATTGCGTCCACACCCGAGAAGATTTTCTCAAATCGCTCGAGGACTTTTCGCCCGACGCCATCCTGTCCGACTTTGCCATGCCGCAATTCACTGCGATCGACGCGTTGCAATTGTTGCACGAGCAGCCGCGTGAACTTCCCTTCATCCTGGTAACCGGTTCGCAATCGGAGGAAGTCGCCGTGGAATGCATGAAGCTCGGCGCAGACGATTATATTCTCAAGGCTACGCTCAAAAGGCTTCCCTCGGCTTTGCTCAACGCGGTTAAAAAGCATGAGAACGAGCGCGAACGCTTCCGCGCCCTGCGTAATTTGCAGAGGAGCGAAGAGCATTTTCGTTCGCTGATCGAGAATGCCCTCGACATCATTCTGGTGCTGAACCCCGACGGAACTTTTCATTACGTGAGCCCCTCGATCCGGCTGCTGGGCTATCGACCGGAGGATTTGATTGGAAAAAATCTCCTGAGCTATGTTTACGCCGACGACGAACGGGAAGTCAGCGGCGTACTCAACTCGGCGCTCCAGCACATCGGGCAGGCGAAAACTTTTGAATTCCTTGTCCGCCACCTCGATGGGTCATTCCGTGTCCTCGAAGCGATCGGCAAACATATTCTGATCCATGGAAAAAATCCGGGCATTGTCTTAAATGCCCGCGATATGACGGATCGCAAGCAGACCGAGGCCGCGATTGAAAAACTTGCCGCGTTCCCGCGGCTCAACCCCAATCCCATTTTCGAGATGGGCGCCAACGGCAGTCTTACTTATTTCAACCATGCGGCCGAGGAAATGGCAAAGTCGCTCGGAAAAAATGAGCCGATCGAGATTCTTCCGGACGAGATCAATTCCATCGTTCAGGAATGCCTGTTGACCGGAACGAAAAACGTCATTCATGAAACCAGGGTCGGTGCGCGGATTTTGTCGTGGTCCTTCTTCCCGATCATCGCCAACCAGGTGGTGCATTGCTATGCGACGGACATCACGGACCGCCTGAATCTCGAGGAGCAATTGCGCCAGTCGCAGAAGATGGATTCGATCGGCCAGCTGGCCGCGGGCGTCGCGCACGACTTCAATAATATTCTGACCATCATCCAGGGTTACAGCGGCTTGATGCTGGACCGGGAGGATCTCGATCCGGAATTAATCGACCCGCTCAAGCAAGTGGCGGTGGCGGCGGAGCGGGCGGCGAATTTGACGCGGCAATTGCTCATGTTCAGCCGCAAGCAAATCATGCAGCCGCAGGAACTGGATTTGAACGAGGTCATTGGCAACGTGACCAAGTTCTTGCGCCGCATTCTTGGCGAGGACATCGCGGTGCATTTTAATTACTCGCCTGATCTGCCCGCTATTTTCGCGGACTCCGGGATGGTCGAGCAAATCATCATGAACCTGGCGGTGAACACGCGTGACGCCCTGCCGCGCGGCGGGCAATTGAACATCGGCACATCCGTCGTGGAAATCGGGGAGGCACATGTCAACGCAAACCCGGAGGCGCGCGTGGGGAATTTTGTTTGCCTGCGGTTCTCCGACAATGGCTCAGGAATTCCGTCCGAGGTTTTGCCTCGAATTTTCGAACCGTTCTTCACCACCAAAGAAATTGGCAAAGGCACCGGCCTGGGTCTCGCCACCGTGTATGGAATCGTAAAACAACATCAGGGCTGGATCGAAGTGTTGACCCGTCAGAATGAAGGCACGAC
>JBDSIW010000441.1:0-5553 GCA_039917795.1 Verrucomicrobiota bacterium
TGGCGCTGGTTCCAAGCGACACTTGCCCGTGCCTTTTCCTCTCCGAGCAACGGGAAGAGCAAATGCGGAAATTCTGTGTCCCAAGCCAATGCTTCTGCTTCGTTCAAGGCCAGAGCCAAAATCCGAAGATCGCCGTCCACTTTTGGAGTAAATTGGCGGATCAAAGAGTCCCGGGCTTGAACGAGTGCGCGATTTACAACGCCGGAATCGTTCAAGCACGCACGGGACAACTCGTCGTTCGAACAATCTTTCCAATCGTAGTGCTGGTCCTTCATAATCTTTTATTCAGTGTAGTTGACTAGTTGGTTTAATAATAATTCAAAAAAATTTATAAGTTTTTCAAAATGACCTCTTGGCTACACCTATCTGTAGAGACGTATCTCATTCGGTTCCTGACACGAACCTAATGTAGTTGACTCTTTAGTCAACAATTAATTATTGGCGCTCAAAATGGGTTTGATCGGCGGAATAAAATTTGTTGGGCCTGATGGGAAAAACGGCAAAACTTTGGTTCCAAAAAAGTTCCGCGCCTCTATGTTTTCCTTATGTTCAACCAGACAATAATTGCCGCGATTACGCTATCGACCCTTGGCGCGATTGGGGCGAAACCGGAAACAGACGCGGTGGTTGCGAATGTTTTTCGCCCGACGAGACGGCATTTTTCCGAGGAGCGGATGCAGCAGCTGAAATTGCCGCCTAGACTCAAAATCAATGTCTTCGCAAAAGACATGGGCCATGCGCGGATGTTGGCGATCGCTGAAGATGGAACGGTTTTTTTAACGCGGCCCGCCCAAGGCATCGTGTCAGCGTTGCGCGACGAAAACGGCGATGGCGTGGCTGAAAAAAACGAGGAAGTCATCACTGGGATCAAGGAAGTGCATGGCATTACGCTGCATGATAATTTTCTGTATATTGCGACGACGAAACAACTGCTTCGCGCTCCATTGAGCGGAGGGAAGCCCGGGAAGCCGGAGATTTTGATCAAGGATTTTCCCGACGGCGGCCAACACAGCAAGCGGACGATTGCGTTCGGCCCGGACGGCGCGCTTTATTTTTCTGTCGGCAGCAGTTGCAACAATTGCGAGGAGGAGAATCCGGAACATGCCACGATATTGCGGATTGATCCCAAAAGCTGGCAGCGCAAGATATTCGCCAAGGGCCTTCGCAACACCATTGGTTTCGCCTGGCATCCGCAAACGAAAGAGTTTTGGGGAATGGATCACGGCTCGGACGACCGCGGGTATAACGTCCCGCCTGAGGAACTCAATCTGCTGAAAGAGAACAGCGACTACGGGTGGCCATTTTGTTTCGGCCAAAACATAATTGTTAAGAAGGCCAACGAGCCGAAATCGGGCACCAAAGAGGAGCATTGCGCGAAAGCGATCGCGCCGGAGCTGGAGTATCAGGCGCACAGCGCGCCCATCGATTTCGCGTTTTACACGGGATCAATCTTTCCCGCGGAATATCGTAACGACGCGTTCTTTGCGTCTCGAGGCTCATGGAATCGAAAACCTGCGACCGGATACAAGATCGTGCGGATTCATTTCGAGAACGGAAAGCCGGTTGCGTTTCAGGATTTCGTGAGCGGATTTTTAATCGAGGATGGCCAGGCATTTTTCGGCCGACTCGCTGGAGTGGCGGTGGCGAAAGATGGTTCTTTGCTCTTCAGCGACGACACCAACGGCGTGATTTATCGGGTATCCTATTCTAATCCGGCGAAGTAATTATTGGCGTGGCTCGGACGATTTTTATCCTGATCCTTTCGGCCCTGCCGGTTCGTGCGACGGACGCGGCTCCGCCAGCTTCTCGGGATTGCCCTCGAAGAATTTAATATCCGCTATGAACGATGAAAATTAGCGCGTCCCAGCCGCGGGGATTCACTTTAGTCGAATTGCTCGTCGTCATCGCGATCCTCGCCATTCTTGCCGGGCTGTTGCTCCCAGTGCTCGCGAAGGCCAAACAGCGGGCGCAACGCACTGCCTGCCTTTCCAATCTTCGACAGATCGGTCTGGCGTTCAACATGTATGTCTCCGACAACGAAAACCAATTTCCCGATCGCCGCGATTTGAAGGTGGCCCTTGGGTATCATCCCTGGACGACTTGGCCGCCGTCTGATCCACGCTCCGGCTGGGCGGCGGCCACCTTGAAATCATTTTTCAATGACGCGAAAATCTGGACGTGCCCGGCCATGGAGTTCGCTCCCTTCAATCAATCCCCGCAATGCAACCAGGCCATTTCCGCGGCCACCAATGCGCTTGTCGCCCGCTATTGGCTTTGGCGGTTTGATCACATCGATGCGGATATTCCGCTGGACAATTTCTGGGGCAAAAGCGAATCCCAGATTGTCTCCGATTTGCGGCAGGCGAACAATCCACAGGCAGGAATTCCCAAGGGCGTTTCGGATGTCGAACTGGTGGTGGACCCGTACTTTCCCAGCACCATTCCGTCGATTCCCGACGACATTCGTGGGCGGGCGGTTCATCCCGGCGGTCGAAACCGCCTCTTCCTCGACAATCACGCCGATTTTTTTAAAGATGCCCGCACGAAATGAAGGATGAAATTTTCGATGTGGTCAACGAGCGCGATGAAGTCATCGGCCAAAAACCGCGACGCGAAGTGCATCGCGATGGCGACAAGCATCGCGCCGTTCATGTGCTTTTGTTCAACTCTCGCGGGGAAATTTTTTTGCAGAAACGTTCGATGACCAAGGACACTTTTCCCGGCGCATGGGACTCATCCGCATCCGGGCATCTGGATTGCGGGGAAGATTACGATGCGTGCGCCGTTCGCGAAGTCCGCGAGGAACTTGGAGTGATTTTGCCCGCCTGCCCTGAGCGCCTGTTCAAGATTGATGCGTGTTCGCAAACTGGCCAGGAATTTGTCTGGGTTTACCGCAGCAAAAGAGAAGGGCCATTCAACTTACATCCGGAGGAAATTGAAACGGGCGGATGGTTCGCTCCTGCGTTTGTTTCCCAATGGATGGCCGGGAAGCCCGGAGAGTTTGCGCCCGCGCTTTTGTTGATCTGGGAAAAACTCGGCGCTCGGAAAAATTGATCCCGCCTTGGCTGGCAGCAAACTTTGCGACGCCGATTGGGTCGCAACTCTCCTCGACCTGTGGAACAGGATTGGAATCGAGTCGAAAATCCCGAATCACGAGGGCGCTTGGCTTGACCATTGAGCGGCGCTCCCTTACGTTTTGCAGCAGTAAATAACGGATTTTTCAATATGCAAAATTTTCTGATTCCACATGTCATTGAGCAAACGGGACGGGGCGAACGGGGCTATGATATTTATTCCCGTCTGCTGGTGGATCGGATTGTTTTTCTCGGCACACCCATCGATGACATGGTGGCAAACGTCATCATTGCCCAACTGCTCTTTCTGCAAATGTCCGATCCGAAAAAAGACATCCATCTTTACATCAATTCTCCAGGCGGCAGCGTCACGGCGGGTCTGGCGGTTTATGACACGATGCAATTTCTCACCTGCGACGTGAACACCTATTGCATCGGCCAGGCCGCGAGCATGGGCGCGGTTTTGCTTTGCGGCGGGACGAAAGGTAAACGGTATGCGCTGCCTAACGCGAATATCATGATTCATCAAGTGCTCGGCGGTGCGGAAGGTCAGGCGAGCGATGTCGAGATTCGCGTCAAATACATGCTAAAGCTCAAGCAGCGTTTGAATGAGATCATCGCCAAGCACACCGGCCAGCCTTACGAAGTCGTGGAGAAAGCATGTGACCGCGACAATTTTATGTCGCCCGACGAGGCGAAAAAATTTGGCCTCGTAGATGATGTGGTTAAATCGCGGAAGGAAATTCCGAACCTGCCGGAAAAAACCTCCGTGGTTCCGTAATCAATTTTATGGCGCGGCCAACCAATATTACTCTGTGCAGTTTCTGCGGAAAATCTCACGCGGAAGTCAAGAAACTCATCGCCGGCCCGGGAGTTTACATTTGCGACAACTGCATCGCACTCTGCAAAAGTGTTCTCGACAAAGAACTGGCGGTTGAAACCAAAAAGGCCGCGCCGAAATTGAAAGTGGCCAAGCCCGCTGAAATCAAGAATCAGCTGGACACACACTGCATTGGCCAGGATCACGCCAAGAAAACTCTCGCGGTCGCCGTGCACAATCATTTCAAGCGCATCCTCCAGGATCCCACCTTCACACCTAAAGAAGGGGAGGACGATTTGACTTCCGCCCGCCATGCCGAAGTGGAGATTGAAAAGAGCAATATTCTCCTTATCGGACCAACCGGCTCGGGGAAAACTCTTCTTGCGCGCACGCTCGCGAAAACTTTGGACGTGCCGTTCGCCATCGCCGACGCCACCACGCTTACGGAGGCTGGCTATGTTGGGGAAGACGTCGAGAACATCATTTTGCGCCTGCTCCAGAATTCTGATTACGACGTGAAGCGCGCACAAATGGGAATCGTTTACATCGACGAGATCGACAAGATCGCGCGCAAGACTGAGAACGTTTCCATCACACGCGATGTTTCTGGCGAAGGCGTTCAGCAGGCGCTCCTGAAAATTTTGGAAGGGACCATCTGCAATGTTCCACCGCAAGGCGGGCGCAAACATCCGCAGCAGGAATATATTCGGGTGGATACCAGCGGCATTCTTTTTATCTGCGGCGGCGCGTTTGTTGGCTTGGAGAAAATCATCCAACGGCGATTGGGTCATCGCGTTATGGGTTTCAACGCCGTCGAGCAAGGACACCGGCTTTCCTCGATTCAACGGGATAAAGTGCTCCAGTTTGTCGAACCAGAAGACCTGATCAGTTTTGGTTTTATTCCGGAGTTTGTCGGTCGTTTGCCGATGATGACGGTGCTGGAGGAATTGACGCAGGAACAACTCGTCCAGATTTTGACCGAAACCAAAAACGCGCTAACCAAGCAATTCTCCAAATTGATGGCGATGGACGGCGTGGAATTGGAGTTCACTCCCGAGGCCTTGCATGAGCTGGCTTCCCAGGCCATCACGAAAGGGACCGGCGCGCGCGCCTTGCGTACGCTGCTCGAGAAACTGATGCTGGACGTCATGTACGAAATCCCCACCAGCGAAGACATTATCTCTGTCAAAATCACGCGTCCCGTCGTCCAGGGTGAAACCAAGCCCATTATTCGCCGGAAGGCAAACCAAGCGGCGGCCTAATCAATCGTTGGGATTTCATTCACAAATTTCCAGGGTTCGCCTTTCGCTTCGCACGCAATTTGATCCGGGCAATTTCTTTCCCGGCTCGTTCGCGATTCCCCTTGCATCCCAATTCGTAAATCGCAAATCGTAAATCAAGCATGCACCTCGATGTTCAGAAATTTATCGCCCACAACGTCCGCGCGATTCCCCGGTCGGGTATTCGAGATTTTTTCGACATCGTCCAGGGGATGAAAGATGTCATTTCCCTCTGCGTGGGTGAACCGGACTTCGTCACGCCGTGGCATATTCGGGAAGCGGCGATTTACGCACTGGAACGCGGAAAAACCGGATACACCTCCAACCTTGGTCTGCTGAAACTCCGCGAGGCGATCAGCAAAAGTGTCGCCGAACATTT
>JBDSIW010000442.1:0-4722 GCA_039917795.1 Verrucomicrobiota bacterium
GGAACCTTTGCGCTCGGGAATATCCATGTTGATGCGCTGGCCGTGGATGTTTCCAATGAAAATTTTCCCGCGATATTCCTCCGGCCAATTATCGCCCTGATAAACCAGCAAGCCCGCGTGTGCGTGCCCTCCGCCCGCGGCATCGGACCGGCCATTGCCGGCGTGCGGCCCGTTGTCGCCCGCGTAATGCACGTGGTCGGCGATGGTTTTTATGTCATCGTAAATGTAGGGATGCACCGTCTTGGCGCCCTCGCGGCTCTTGCGAAATCGTGCCAACTCCTCCGCGTTAATCGCAAAGTGCGATCCCCCCTGGCGTTGATAACGGCCCCCTTGAATCATGTGAAACAAATGCGGAATGACACACGCTTCCTCGATGATCTGGCCGTGTTCGTCGAAGTCGAATCCCCACGGATTGCTCGTTCCTTCCGCAAACACTTCAAAAACTTTTTTCGTCGGATGATAACGCCAGATGCCCGCGTCCATCCATTGACGTTCGCTGTCGGGCGCGCCGGGTTTGCCGACATTCGACGGGCAAAAAACTCCATGGCACCCGTAGAGCCAGCCGTCCGGTCCCCACTTGAACGAATTGAGCGTCTCATGCGTGTCGCGAGCGAAATCCCAGCCGTCGAGGAGAATTTCCGGTTTGCCGGCGGGTTTCGGCTCGTCGCCATCCTTCACCGGAACAAACATCAAATAGGGCGCCGCGCCAATCCACACGCCGCCGAAGCCAACTTCCAATCCGCTAACCAGATTCAATCCCTCCAGGAAAACGGTGCGCTTGTCGAATTTGCCGTCGCCATTGGTGTCTTCAAAAACCAGAATGCGATCCTTGCCTTCGCCTTCAGGCGCGCGTTTTGGATAGGTATAAGCCTCGGCCACCCAAAGCCGCCCGCGATCATCGATGGCAAAGGCGATGGGCTGCTTCACATCCGGTTCTCCCGCGAACAACGTGGCTTTGAATCCGGGCGGCAGCGTCATCTTCGCGACGGCTTCTTCCGGCGAAAGCCCGGCGTAAAGGATCTTGTCCGCCTCGGGAACAGCTCCTTCTTTCCTGGGATCAATTTCTTCCGGAAGCGAGGGGCGCTCTGCGTAAAACTTGAAATCATCGAAGTTAATGTGTCCCCAGCCGCCTTTCTGTTCGTCCACCAGCCGGACGAAAATTTCTTTCCCGATCTGCTTCGACAAGTCCACGACTGCCGGTCGCAAATGCTCGGTGTTGTTTCCCGAGATTTTGAAAAACACCTCGCCGCTTTTCGCATCGACCAGTTCAACGCGGGTGCTCTCGAAATTTCCACCCGCCACGAGAAAACTGGCCCACGGCTGGGGAACTTTGAAGGGAGCTGACGTCAATTTCCCCACCAGATCATCGCCGCCGATCTCGTAACCGCCGATCCAGAATTCCCCGTGATGCGCGCTGGTGCCGCCAGGCCCCTGGCGTTGGCGGATCAGATCGCCGCGCAGAGGCTGTTTTTCGAACGCGGTGCCTTCCGCCTTCCAGTCCGAGAGGTCGCCGCTTTCGAAATCAAGGTTGAGAACCCTGCCGTCACTGCCCTTTGGTGAAATGGGAACGGCCGCGCCGAGCGAAATCTGGGCGGCGGAAAGAAACACCAACAGAGCCGGCGCAATCTTCAAAAATGTTTTCATGGTCAGGTCGCGGAGTTGAATTGGCTGCAAGTTATCGGACGTGACGCAGGCGAAGGAAGAAAAATTGCCGGAGCTTTTTGGTTGTGGCGAAAAGGGCAGTTCGTATGATTCGCCCACGGGGGGAGAGCGATCTGGCGTCAACAGATCCGAGTGGTGGCGTCTCAATGCCCGGCGCCACGGGAGGAAATGGGATTTGCGGATTTCTATGCCAAACGATTTCGCCAGCAACCTCGACAACGATTGGACGATGAAAGATGCGCTCCGGAAATGCGCGTCGAGCGCCGTGGTGGTCGTCGATGCCTTGAAAAACCTCACCCAAATCACCCCTGAGGCCGCGTCCCTTTTGGAGATCCAGCCCGAAACCGTCCTGAACAAAAATTTCGGGTCGTTGACGAAAGAGTTGCGCGAGGTTTTTGAGCAAACCTTTGCCAGTGCCCAATCCGTTTCCGCAGAAATCAAACTTTTCCGCGATGGCGGCGGCGAATTGGATCTTCTCATCAAGGCGACTCCGACTTTCGGCAGCGATGGGAAAATTTCCGGCGCGATCGCGGTGCTGACCGATTTAAATGGCGTAGAAAAATTCGAAAGCCATCTGGCGCGCATCGACCGGCTCGCGAGCATTGGAAGTTTGTCCGCAAGCATGGCGCACGAAATCAAGAATGCGATGGTCGCCGTGAAAACCTTCATGGATTTGCTGCTCATGCAAAACCAGACCGACGAATTGGCCGGGATTGTGGGGCGCGAAATGACGCGAATTGATTCGATCGTCAGCCAGATCTTGAGATTTTCGGGCCCGGCCAAACCAGTGCTCGCGCCGCTCCACGTTCATGATGTTTTGAATCATTCCCTACAACTGGTGCAGCACCAGCTGACGCAGAAGAATATCAAACTCCAAACCGCGCTCGGGGCCACGCCCGGCGTCGTCAAGGGCGACGATTATCAATTGAAGCAGGCCTTCCTGAATTTGCTGTTCAACGCGATTGAGGCGACGCCGACAGATGGAAATATCCAGGTGATCACGGAATTGATCGAACAAACGCCGCTGGCAGGAGGAGAATTGCGTGAAGCAAACCCCACGCAACTTCGCGTGACGATTCTCGATGATGGCGTTGGGATCGCGCCCGAAAATCTGAGCCGCGTATTCGACCCGTTTTTCACTACGAAACCGAAAGGAACCGGGCTTGGGCTCGCCATCACGCGCCGGATCATTCAGGAACATCGCGGGACAATTACCGTGGAGAGCCAGCCGGGTAAAGGAGCCGCGTTCAGGGTTGCTTTTCCAATTCCGGGCAAAGGTTAATGGGCCCCTCTCGCGCGCTCTACCAAGCCAACGAACTTGATGCCGCGCCAAACCATTCTCGTCGTCAGCGACATTCATTACGCCTCCGCGGCAGAGCAGCTCCGCACCGACCACGAGGCGCAGGTTATCAAAACGCCCCTGTTACGTTGGCTCTTGAAATTTTACCGGCACCACATCTGGCTGCGTGAACCGATGAAAAAAAATCATTTGCTCGACCAGTTTTTGGGTCGCGCGCAACCGGGCGATTGGGTCGTCGCCAACGGGGATTATTCCTGCGACTCCGGGTTCATCGGCGTGGCAGACGACGCCTCGTTTCAAAGTGCGCAGGAATGCCTGGAAAAACTTCGCGTTAAATTCGCCCCGAATTTCCGCGCTGCTTTTGGTGACCATGAAACGGGGAAAATGAGTTTCTTCGGCGGGCGCGGCGGGATGCGCCTGGCCAGCTTTCATCGGGCTGAAAACGGCCTCGGCCTCGAAGCGTTCTGGCAGTGGCTGGCCGGGAATTATGTGTTGATGGGGGTGACGTCGTCATTAATTGCGTTGCCGATTTTTGAACCGGACACCTTGCCGGCAGAACGCGAGGAATGGAGCCGTCTTCGAATGGATCACATCGCCCGGATACGCCAGGCGTTCGCTGATTTGCGCCCGGAACAAAAAGTAATTTTGTTTTGCCACGACCCGACCGCCCTGCCGTTTCTTTGGGAAGAGAAAGTCATTCGCGACCGGCTCCCGCAATTGGAGCGGACCATCATCGGCCATCTCCACTCGCCGCTGATTGCCTGGAAAAGCCGTTTGCTGGCCGGATTGCCAGTGATCGGTTTTCTGGGGAATACCATAAAGCGAATGAGCCGGGCGTTGCGCCAGGCGAGAAAATGGCGCGATTTTAAAGTGGTTCTTTGTCCTGCGTTGGCGGGAATCGAACTGTTGAAAGACGGCGGCTACCTCCGCATTGAAATTGATCCGGCAACGGAAGTTCCGGCGCGCATTCAACGGCACCGAATTCGCCGCTAGGATTTTCGAGAGCCGGGGCGGCGCTTATTTTTTCAACAAGAACAATCCGGCGAGCGAAAGCACGATGCCGAGGATTCGCGTTGGAGACGGTGGCTCTTTGAAGAAGAAAATTCCCGCGATGGCCATGAGCGCCGCACCTCCTGCGAGGATCATTGGCACGGCTGAAAGCGGGCCGCCTTTTTGGAACAACAGAAAAAAGAAAAGCGTTCCCACTCCCACGCAGATTCCAGTCAGCACGGAATAAATTACCCCAGTGGTGGACGACGTCTGGTTCCAGTGCCCGCCGAATTTCAGGAACGCCAGGTAAACGAGGATGGTCATGGCCGCGCTTCCTTCCACCACAAAGCCGCCAAGGCCATCGCTGATGCGGTTGCTCGCGAGTTTGGTGAAGATCTGATGCAGGCCGTAGAGCACCGCCGCGCCCACCGCGTACCAAAACCATGAATTCAATTTGGGTTCATTGTTCATTGGAAGACCATCGCACAACAGCGGAGAAACAGGCCAGAATTTCTTGGCCATCGCCAATGCCGCCGTCCCGCCAGTTTCTTCACCTAACAACGGATACAATGCGGGATACAATGGAGAAAAGGGACCAAGCATTTCCTGCGCTTAGGTTTGATCCTTTACCGACTCATAATTTCTCAATCTTGCGGTCGTAAAGTCCTTTGTTACGCTCCGCAAATCCTAAATGACCGCAGCCGAATTCAAAAAGAAATGGTCGCGTTATCAGGGCAAAGAAACTTCCGCGTATCAAAGCCACTTTGATG
>JBDSIW010000443.1:0-2866 GCA_039917795.1 Verrucomicrobiota bacterium
GCCACTACTCTCCAGCCGTGTTCACCCGCCAGAAATTTTGCGAGGAAGGTGTGGGACGAATTCTCCGCGCGCCAATTCCAAAACCGATGGCCCGGAAGGTCTGCGCGAGTCGCACCTTTCCGGGTTAGCCCCGCGAGATGCGAGGATTTTTAGCGCCTGATGAAATGGACCCACGAACGAAAATTGATCACCGCCTTCTGGCTGGCGTTTGCGCTGCTGGTTTGCCTCCGGCTGATTTCCCTGCAGAGTGATTACAGGGTGGTCGAGGCGAGCACTCTCTCCGCACACACCCATAAAATATTAGGTTCCCTGGCTGATCTGGAATCCGACCTGTTCGCAGTGGAAACTTCCCGGCGAGGTTATGTCATTACCGGGATCGAAGGATTCCTCGAACAATATACCAACGCTGCGGTTGCTCTCGAAAAAATCGACCTGCCCAGGTTGTACGAATTAATTACCGAGGATTCTCCGGATCGGGCGGCGCTGGATCAACTCAATCTGCTCGTCCGCTTGACGAGATCCCAACTCGAAAAATCCATTGCCTTGCGCCGCACGCATCGGAAAGTTTCTCCCGAGCAAATTGCATTCACGGCGGAAGGGAAAGAATTGATGGAAAGGGTCGAGGAGAAAATCGCCGGGATTCGTGAAGCTCAGACCGCCTTGCTCGACCTGCGGTCGTTGGACGTGCAAAGTCGTTTGCAACAGCGCACGATGCTTTCCATCGCGCTGAGTGTGATTGATCTTTTCCTCCTGATTTTTGCTTATCGCTCGCTCAGCCGCTACATCCGCGAACGCAAACGAATCGAGCAAGTGCTGTATGAGGAATCGCTGTTGCGCGCCGCCATCGTCAGCACGCAATACGAGATCGCCACCGCGGGTCTGGACCTGGGGAAAATATTGAAGCTGGTGGTGAACCACGCGCAGGAGTTAACGAGGGCGGAAGGCGCGATGATCAAGTTGCTCCGCGCGCCGGATTTGGTTTGCGACGTGGCGAGCGGAAAAGCGTCCGGCGGACTCGGTTCGAAAACGCTGGTCAAAGAAAGCCTGGCCGGCTGGGTCTTGGAAAGCGGCCAGACATTTCGCACCGGCGAAATCAAGAACGACCCGAGGGCGCGGAGAGATTACGGCGAATTCGGCATCAGTTCGCTCGTCATCACGAATTTGTTCCATGGCAACCGCAGCGTCGGCGTCCTGGAAGTCGTTTCATCGCGCGCACAAGCATTCGGTGAACGCGAAGTGCAGACCCTGGAATTCATGGCCGGATTGATCGCCGCTGCCATGACCAACGCCGCCAATTATGAATTGGCCCAATCGATGTTGGCGAGCCGGACAGCGTGACGTTTCTCGCCGCCTTAGGCGACAACTCCAGCCGCGTTGTGTTCGTGGCGGATCATGTACCGTTGCAGGCGAACCCAGACTTCCGCCTCGCCGAGAGTTAAAATGCAATGCGGGGTGGGATACCGGCAGTAGTCCGAGCACGGTTTGTAAGGACACGGCTTGCCTTCCACGAAACCAGCCATCGGGTGGACAGGCAGGAATAATCCCGGGAGTTGGGGACCAAAAATGGTAAAGGTGGGAACGCCCGCCGCGGCTGCAACGTGTCCGGGTCCGGAATCGTTTCCAAAGAATAAATCGGAACCTTCGAGTAATTCCATCAGCTGATTCACGTTCGTCGGGCTGACGGCCTCTTCGCCGTGTTCATTCCACCAGGATAGTTGATTCGGGTCGCAGGCGATTTGAACCTTGCAGCCGGCAGCGCGAAGCCGCTGGGCGATTCCGTGTGCGCGTTCCAGCGGCCAAACGCGGACCGCCTGCGCTGCGCCCGAGTGCAGCAGGATGGAGCGAATCGGTTTGGTTTCGGCGGTTCCGTTTTGATGGCGCGGTGGCAACCTGATTCCGATTGAATCGCCCAACGCGCGCCAGCATTCGTAGCGATGCGTCTCGTTGGAAGGTTGCGGGAGCGGCTTGGTCAGAAAGATCTGGCTGAAGGCGCGGGGAAATCCCACGCGCTGCTTTGCCCGCAGGAAGTCCATGAGCAAATGATCGCGGGGATCCCAGCGCGCAGAAACGGCAAAATCGAAATTCTGTTCGCGAACTTTTTCCAGGGCTTGGCCAAGCTCGGTCCAGTTCCATTTGAGCAAATTGTATTTGTTCCGAAACCGGGTCCACGGCGCGTTGAACGGAATCACTTTAACCTCGGGCCAGAAATGCGGCTGCATTTCGACAGCGTATGTCTTGGCGAGCAAAGTGACGTCGTATTTTTCACAAGCGGCCCGGAGAAAAGTCGTGGCGATGGCGAGGTCGCCCAGGCCCCAGAGTTCCAGCACCAATAATTTGGGTTTTGCGACATAGGCGCCGCCGATTGCTTTTGCCAGTTTCCCGATGTGCTGGCCGGTGGTGAAACTCTGCGTGAACCGCTGGTGCAACTCATCGATGCAGGATTTCCCCTCGGCGAAGTCGATTAATTTTTCGGCGATCTTCCGGGGCGACCGGATCTCCACGATTCCAGAATCGTCTTTCGGCAGCCTCTCGGGAACGGATCGCCAGCTAGGGGTGATGATGGGAAGGCCAAAGGCCATGGCTTCGAGAATAACCAACAGAAATTCTCCGCGCCATAAAAAATGGGGAAGCAGAAGAGGTCCGCGTTTTCAAAGGTATCGCGCTTTGCCTCGCCTGTGGCAAAGCCGATATATTCGACCACGTCGTTCGAAGCAGAGTCAGCCGTCCATTTTTTTAAAAATTCATGGCGTTCACGCGGCGAGATGAATTCGCCGGGCACTTTCAATCGAAATCGATGCGAGGCATTTTCCTTCGAATAGCGTGGCTCGAAATCAGGGCAGGGGTCGTCAATGCCATTAGGAACGAG
>JBDSIW010000444.1:0-5112 GCA_039917795.1 Verrucomicrobiota bacterium
TACACGATCAAGTTTGACACCTCGCTCCGCCGCGTCACCCACGTTCAGTTGGAAGCGATCCCGGACGAAAATGTCGGCAAAGGCGGTCCTGGCCGCACCGATCACGGCAATTTTGTTTTGAGCGAAATTGAAATGGAAATCGCCACGCGTGGCGGCGAGCCCCGCAAGGTGAAGTTCGCCAGCGCCGAAGCGGATTTTTCCCAGGACAAATTTTCCGCGGAAAACGCAATTGACGGCAAGACCGACACCGGTTGGGCCATCAATGCGTCGGCGGAAAAGCGTTTCCATCGCCGCGCAGTTTTCGTGCTCGCTGAGTCGTTAAACATCGAGGCCGGTTCAATCATTACGATGCGGCTCGTGCAGGATTTCGGGAGCCAGCATACGCTTGGTCGTTTTCGCATCAGCCTGGGCAATGCGCTTTCGTCCACCGCGCCGCTGGCAGAGGCGCGTCGAGAAAACCGTGACCGGAAATTCGCCAAGTGGGCGGAGAAAGAGGCATCCTCCGTCGTGAAATGGCAGCGCTTGCGTCCGGTTGAGGCAAAGAGCGACGTGCCGCTTTTGACGATTCAATCCGACGATTCTGTTTTTGCCAGCGGAGATTTTACGAAGAGCGATACCTATCGCCTGAAGTTCGATAATCTGCCCGCGGGGGTGAAGGCGATTCGACTTGAGGTGTTGCCCGACGACCGTTTGCCGAATCACGGGCCGGGCGCGGTGTTTTACGAGGGAGTCGATGGTGATTTTCGGCTGACGAATTTTAAAGTCACGGCCGGGACGAATGCCATTTCGCTCAAGAACGCCACGGAAAGTTTTGCGAACGGCGCGGATACCGCCGCGAAGGCCATTGATGCCGATTTGCAGACCGGCTGGTCGATCAATGGCGGACAGGGTCGCGCTCACAACGCCGTGTTCCAGCTCGCGGAAGCTCTCGGGGCCGTTGGAGAATTGCAGATCGAACTCCTCAACGCGCATTACTACATGGCGAGTCTGGGACGCTTCCGCATTTCCATCACGACAGAAGAAAACGCCAAGGCCTCATTCCTCCCTGATGAGACGCAAACCGTGCTGGTGAAATATCGCGGCGATTTGAAATCCTTGCTCGGTTCCGCCGCAGCCGCAGCCGACCGCGACCTGCTATTGCGCGCCTTTGTAAAGGTCGCACCGCAATTGGCGGGCGAACGAAAAACGATTGATCAACTCCGGGCGGAAATGCCGCCGTTGCCCACGACACTGGTCATGCGCGAGCGTCCGGCGGGCCAGCCGAGAATCACTCACCGGCAGGATCGTGGCGAGTTTCTCAGTCCCAAAGAAGAAGTGACGCCCGGGATTCCTGAAGTTTTGCCGCCGCTGCCCAAAGATGCGCCGCGAAATCGTCTCGGCCTGGCGCGATGGCTGGTGTCGTCGGCGAATCCGTTGACCGCGCGGGTGATCATGAATCGAAATTGGGAGGCGTTCTTCGGGCGCGGATTGGTACACACGACCGAGAATTTTGGTCTGCAAGGCGAAACTCCTTCGCATCCGGAGTTGCTCGATTGGCTGGCGTTGGAATTCATGGAACAAGATTGGTCGCAGAAAAAAATGCACAAACTCATTGTGATGAGTGCGACCTACCAGCAATCGAGCAAAGTCAGTCCGCAACTGCTGGAGCGCGATCCGCAAAATATTCTTCTGGCGCGAGGGGCGCGCGCGCGGATCGACGCGGAATTAATCCGGGATTACGACCTCGTGGCCGGCGGGTTATTTTCCCCAACGATTGGTGGCGCGAGCGTTTACCCGCCACAACCTGCCGGGGTGACTGCCGATGGCGCGTTTGGTTCGCTCGATTGGAAAACCAGCACAGGGCCGGAGCGATTCCGGCGCGGGCTTTACACGTTTTCCAAACGAACAACTCCCTACGCCATGACCTCGACATTCGATGGCCCCAGTGGCGAATCCTGCCTGGCGCGCAGGGAGCGCTCGAATACGCCGCTCCAGGCGCTGACCTTGTTGAATGACGAGGTGTTCATGGAATGCGCGCAAGCTCTGGGCAAATCGACGGCGGACCAAGGTGGTGATGTGAGCACGCAAGTCGAACGGGTTTTTCGCCGATGCCTCGTCCGTCCGCCGACCGGTCCTGAACGGGAGAAGCTGGCCGCCTTTTACCAGTCGCAACTCGAGCGCTTCTCCAAAGGGGAATTGAAAGCCGACGACATTGCCGGGAAAGACAAGAGTGCGAAATTATATGAACAAGCTGCGTGGACGACGGTAGCTCGAGCAGTAATGAACCTCGATGAGGCGATCACGAAGAATTAACTCAAACTTTTAATCCTCGTCCTGATTGTAATCTTAATTTCTCGCGGAAAAGATTATGATGAACATGGCGAGTAGAATTAAGGGCGGAACTTAACAGATGAATTGTCACGACTATCTTTACGATTACAGCGGGCCGAAAGCGAATTCACGCCGCTGGTTCCTGAAACAATGCGGCGTCGGACTTGGCAAGATCGCGGTCGCATCTTTGCTGGCGGACGCGTTTGTTTCAAAGTCAGGTGCTGCCAGCGTTTCCGCGACCGAGGCGTTGCGACCGCGCGCCGCTCATTTTCCGGGGAAGGCCAAACACGTGATTCATCTTTTCATGGCGGGCGCGCCAAGCCAGCTTGACCTGTTCGATTACAAGCCGGAGTTGAAAAAACTCGAGGGCCATCCGCTTCCGCCCTCGGTAATTGGGAGTCAGCGATATGCCTTTATTCGCCCGGACGCCAACGTCCTCGGCCCTCAATTCAAGTTTACGAAAAGCGGGCAGTCTGGGGCGGAACTGTCTGAAATGTTGCCGCACCTCGCCAAAATTGCGGACGACATTTGCCTGATCAAGTCGATGAAGACCGACCAGTTCAATCACGCGCCCGCCCAGATTTTCCTCAACACGGGTTTCTCGCAACCGGGCCGTCCGAGCCTTGGGTCGTGGGCGCTCTACGGACTTGGAAACGAGACGCAGGATTTGCCGGCTTTTATCGTCATGTCCACGGGTAGCGGAATAAGTGGAGGTTCGGCAAATTGGTCCAATGGCTTCATGCCGTCGCTCTATGCCGGTGTGCGGTTTCGCAATCAAGGCGATCCAATTTTGAACGTATCCAGTCCGAAGGGAGTTGACCCAAAATTGCAGCGCGATTCGCTCGACCTGGTGGAACAACTCAATCGCGAACACCTTGGGATTGTCGGCGATCCGGAAATCGAGACACGCATCGCCTCCTATGAAATGGCTTATCGCTTGCAAAGTTCCGCGCCAGAATTGATGAACCTGAAGAGTGAAAGCAAAGCGACTTTGGAAATGTATGGCTGCGATCCGGACAAGCCCAGTTTTGCGCGGGCGTGCTTACTGGCTCGCCGCATGATCGAGCGCGGCGTCCGCTTTGTGAATATTTACAACGAGGGATGGGACGCGCATTCCGATGTCGTCGGTAATTCCAGGAACAATTGCGGCGCGACCGACCGGGCCTCGGCGGCGTTGGTCACGGATTTGAAACAGCGCGGTTTGCTGGATGAAACGCTCGTCATCTGGGGAGGCGAATTTGGTCGCACTCCGATGGTGCAAAACGGCGTGCTGGGCGCTGTGCTTGGCCGAGATCATCATCCGCAGGCCTTTACCATGTGGATGGCGGGCGGCGGCATCAAACCGGGAATCACTTATGGCGCGACCGACGAAATGGGTTTCCACATCGCGGAAAATCCGGTTCACATTCACGACCTTCAAGCCACCATTCTTCATTGCCTCGGGTTTGATCACGAGAGGTTGACCTACACGCATCAAGGGCGGCAATTTCGCCTGACCGATGTGCATGGGCATGTCGTGAAAGATATTCTCGCCTGAAAGGATTTACCTGGCCTGGCGAGCAGTCGTGGCGAACTTCTGGAGTGCGAAGCTTGAGTCACTGCTGGATCATGCGCGTGACTTCAAGCTATAACCGCTGACGAATCTCTTTAGGCCTGTCTTGGAGGAAGCCAGCCTGTCATCGTGCGGCTTTGATCCTGGCCCAACGAGCCTTGGCCGCGTCCGATATTTTTTTGCGAACGGCTGGGCTCACGGTTGACCCTTTCCGCGAACTTGGAGCGGGCTTGTTACCTTTTTTTTTCGCGGCCCAGCGCGCCTTCATCATCGCAGAAATCTTCGCCCTTCCGGCAGCGGACATGTTGGAGGCTTTCTTCGGCGCTCCTAAGGTTTTGCGTGTTGAGGTGTTTGATTTATTGCCGGCTCTAACCTTGGCCCAGCGCGCTTTGGCTAGAGCTGATAGCCGCGCCCGCCCTGCGGCAGAAATACCCGAGGTAGAAACGGGGGTCGGGGATGAGCCCTCGGAATCGAGGATCGAAGAAAGTTCCGCTTCAAGTCGCGTCATCTCCTCTTTGAGTTGTACTGCTCGCTTAAGTTGGTCTAAAGATATTGTTAATGCCATAGGGATGTGACATTAGGTTCGCCAAGCAGGGGAGTCAAGAGCCAGCTCTTCGGCTTGTAACCCACCAATTTCTTATGGTTCACCTCCTATTCATCACGACGCCGCGCGATGCGATGGCGGCAGTCGGAAAATAAATTTTTTGCCCGGCCTTACCATCCTTCTACCACACCGTCAGCGCGGGGATCGGCGGCGCCTTCGAAACTTTTCCCATCGGCACTGCGCGCGACAATATGAGACACCGCGAGCGACGAGGTTTCCACAAGCTTCTGTCCGCGCTGCCGGAGGGCGGCCTTCAGCGATTCAGGAAGTGCGTCTTCCACCATCAATTCATCCGGAGACCATTGCTGGTGAATTCGCGGCGCGGCAATCGCCTCTTTGGGATCCATTCCGAGGTCGAGCATATTCACCAATTCCATGAGTACCGAGGAGATGATCCTGGCACCGCCAGCTGAGCCGAGTGCGATGATCGGTTTGCCATCCTTCAGCACGATCGTGGGGCTCATGCTGGAGAGCGGTCGTTTGCCTGGCGCCACCGCGTTGGCGTCGGCTCCGATCAACCCAAAGGCATTCGGCACGCCGGGTTGAACGGAGAAGTCATCCATCTCATTGTTCATCACCACGCCGGTTCCGGGTATCACCACCTTGGAACCAAAGCTGGTATTGATGGTCGCCGTGCAGGCCACCC
>JBDSIW010000445.1:0-7237 GCA_039917795.1 Verrucomicrobiota bacterium
CGCCGGTTGTTGCCACCACTCCATTTCCACCGCTGACGATGTCGGACTCCAGAACATGGTAATTGCTGAGAATGTATTGGACGCCGTTGACTTGAACGAGAGAACCGAGTGTTCCACCGCAGCAATAACCATTGGCAAGATCAGTGCGCCAGCCGCCGGAAGTGCCAAGTTGAATCGGCGCGGTTTGCTTTGCCGTATGGCTTACCCCTCCTCCGGTGACCGGTTTGCCTCGGAACGCGCGGAACTTCTCCGTGACTTCCACTTTCACCCCGATGCCGCGAATCTGCGGCGGCAGGCTGTGAACAATTTCCGCCCGCGAAGGCGAATCTTGATCCACATAAATTACCAAAGCCGTCGCGTTGTTGTCATCTGCCCCGACTGCTGTGCCTAGAATGCCTGGAAGTTTCATCATGTCCGATGTAACCGCCTTCTGAACAGCGATCACGGCCTTGACCTGCTGATGATCCAGCGCCAACTCCTGGGGAATGCCTTGGGCTTCGACGAGGGTCTGGATTCCAAACACCGATACGGCGATCAGGGCCGCGCGCGCAATTCTGCGAATTAAGATTTGTATCTTCATAATGCTGTGTTGTTTTCTGTTTTGATTCTCGCTAACCAACTGTTTTTCGCCCGCGACACGAGGCACCCCTGAACTCTAATAGGCACCATTTTATGGGCAATTCGTCCTTGGGTGAATGGGCGGCGAGTATAAAGCAGATTGCAAGCCTGTCAAACGTGAGAATTAAATTCTTTCCGCCATCCTTTCTAAACCGATACGCCAGACCTGGGCGTTCCCGGAACGGCTCGGAATTCATTGCTTGAAGTTTAAAGGGCTTCGTCCTATTTCCCTGCGTGTTCAATCTTCCGCTTATTTATGATTCTGATTTAAATTCTACCCATGCGGGCGTGGTGTCGGATGCTCTAGCCTATGAAAACTTCAAAAACGTTGTCCTGGTTATTGTTGATTTGGATTTGCGGAGGGTACGGCGGCTGCACAACACGGGACGAATCCTTTCGCCAAAAAACAATTATTCGGTCAGGCGAATCGGTTATCCTCGTGGATGAACAACCCGCGTCACTGGAATTTTCGCCCATTGGAAAATCGGTTCGAGTTCGCAGTTCCTATCGCGCGGATTTGCCGCAGACGATCATTTTTGAGGAAGGCCGTGATTACGTGGTTGATTCCGAACGTCGGGAAATCCGGAGGACGCCGCAATCACGCATCCCGAATTTCCGCACGAATATGCTTTTTGGAGTCGAAGATTTTGATCACAGCAAATTTCCCGGCTTCGGCAATGGCGGCTTTTTCGCTTACGTCGATTACCAATCCAAGGAAAAGGCGATGGTGCCGGAGGCGAAACCGCAGGCCGAGTTTTTGGCGAAATCAAAGCAGAAGCTGGCCACCGGAAATTCGCTGAAAATCATCGCATTCGGCGACAGCATCACGGCCGGCGGCGATGCTTCGGAACCCCGCCTGATTTTCTGGCAACGCTGGGCGCAACACCTGCGCGAGAAATATCCCAGCGCGATGATTGAAGCGATCAATGGCGCCACCGGCGGCGATACGACGGTTCAGGGGCTTGAGCGATTGGAGCAAAAAGTTCTCAGCCAGAGTCCGGACCTGGTGTTGATCGGTTTCGGGATGAACGATCAAAACATCCCGGGCTTTGGCGTTCCACTGGAGAACTTCGAGAATAATTTACGCGCCATGACGGATCGTATTCGCGCCAGGACAGGGGCTGAAATAATTCTTTACTCCGCGTTTCCGCCGAATCCGAAATGGCATTTTGGTTCGCACAACATGGAAGCTTATGCGTCCGCCACCGAGAAGGTTGCTCGGGAAAAAGGCTGTGCATTTGCCGATGTTTTCAACCCCTGGAACAGCATCGCGTCTCGAAAAAAACCCGAAGACATGCTCTCGAATAACATCAATCATCCGAACGATTTCGGGCACTGGATTTATTTTCGGGCGCTCGAAGAATTGGGACTTTGATGGCCTGGGCTGAAGTCAGCGACAACAAAAGATCAACCACGAACTCGTCGCTTCGCTCACAAAAGGCGCGTCTGCATTTCCTCTTTCACAAGCGCTTCGCTGAAACCCTCCACGCGGGAGCGGCGTCGCTCCATGATGTGTTTGTCCACCAGCGGATTATATTGGACCGGATAATTTCCGTCGTAACACGCCATGCAAAATGACTCTTTGGGCAGGTCGGTCGCGCGCACCATTCCTTCCTGCGAGAGATAATGGAGCGAATCGGCGCTGAGATAGTTCCTGATTTCGTCGAGGGAATAATTTGCCGCCATCAGTTTCTTCCGGTCCGGAAAATCGATGCCATACACGCAGGGATTCATGTGGGGCGGACAGCTCACCAGCACGTGAACTTCTGTCGCGCCCGCTTCTTTCAAATTGTTCACGCGCGCTTTGCAGGTGGTGCCGCGAACAATGGAATCATCGACAATGATGACACGTTTCCCCTTAACCAGCTCGGAAATCAGATTAAGTTTCACCCGGACATTGAAGTCGCGAATCAATTGCGAGGGCTGGAGAAAACTGCGTCCGACATAATGGTTTCGGACGAAAGCCATTTCAAAGGGAATTCCCGATTCAAGCGAATAGCCCAACGCCGCGCAATTCCCACTGTCGGGGACCGGAATGACCAGATCGGCTTTGATCGGATGTTCGCGTGCCAGCTCGCGTCCCATCTCGACGCGGACTTTGTAAACGTTTCGATTGTTGATGTTGCTGTCCGGGCGCGCAAAATAAACGTATTCGAAAATACAAAAGGCCTTTCGCTCGTGCTCTGGAAAAGCCTGGATGCTGCGCAATCCGTCCTTGTTGATGATAACAATTTCTCCGGGTGCCACATCCCGAACAAACTTTGCATGGATTAAATCAAGCGCGCAGGTTTCGCTCGCCAACACCCAGGCCTCACCGACTTTTCCAATGCAAAGCGGACGAAATCCATGCGGATCGCGGACGCCGATCAGTTCGGTTTCCGTCATAATGGCAAGGGAAAAAGCCCCTTCGATCCGGCGGACGGTCTGCACGAGATTGTTTTCATTTCCTCCCAAAGTGGGCTGCGCCATGAGATGCAGGATAATCTCGCTATCGACACTGGTTTGAAAAATGGATCCGTTCGCCTCCAACGCTTCCCGCAAAGCAGCGGCATTGGTCAGGTTCCCGTTATGGGCGATCGCAATTTGACCGCGCGCGCAATCGACCGTGAGCGGCTGCGCGTTGCGCAAGTGTGAGGAACCGGTCGTGGAATAGCGGGTGTGGCCAAGGGCGACGGAACCGGGCAGATCCTTGAGGACTTCCCCATTGAAAATCTGCGATACCAGCCCCATCCCTTTTTGAATGCGAAAATTACGGCCGTCAAAACTGACGATGCCCGCGCTTTCCTGTCCGCGGTGTTGCAGGGCGTAGAGGCCGTAATAGGTCAGTTCTGCGGCGTTGAGGTGGCCGAATATGCCGAACACTCCGCAGTAATGTTTTGGATAATTTTGCATGAAAATTTAGCGCCCTCATTGAGCCATCTGGAACGCGTCGCGCAAGCCTACATTGTGCTTCAAACCGGCAAAATCGCAAACTGGGAAACGTTAGCCTTCGCGCGGTGGCGGAAGACGTTTCGGAAAGAGGGAAACGAAAATCTCGCGCAGGACAAAAACCGGCAGCCGCAATTTGTTCGTGAAATATTTATCCTCGCGGAAAATGGTTTCAACAGTTTGCCAGATCATTCTCGGGCTTCGCGCGCGAATTCCGGCCAGGCCGTTGAGCAGCGCGCGGCAGGAACAAAAAAAGATGCTGTCGCGAATAATTTTTTCCCGTTCGTCCGCCGGAAATAATTCCAGCGCTTTGGTCTGTTCGAGAATCTTTCGGGTGATGTAATAAAAGGCACCGATGTTCAAGCCACTCTGGTGAAGAGAGGCGGTGTGATTGTTCGTCATCAAGCGCCACGACGACAAAACTTCGTCGATGTAATAAAAATCCCACTCGGTCGCGATCTGCATGACTTTATCCAAATCACCGGCGAAATCGGCTTTTTCATCGAACAAACCAAAGCGTTCAATGCACGCGGCGCGAATCATAATTCCACTCGGAACGGTGCAGGGATAATCACGGGTCAGAAAATCTTTGAGGATAATTCGCTTGTCGATCAACCCATCGCCAACCTGATAGCGATAGCGATACTCCATTTTGCGGAACACATAAAAACGCGGGGAAATTCTTTTGTCATTTTCGTCGATCAAGTCCATTGGTGCCATCGCGACGCCCGCGCTGGAATTTTTTTCCAGTGCGTTCACCATGAGTTCCAGACAACGCGGCATGAGCAAATCGTCGTCCATCAAAAACTTGATAAACCTTCCGCGCGCCAAAGCAGTGGCGCGATTGGTGTTGCCGACTGGACCCAAATTTTCTCCGTTTTTGAAGTAGCGAATGCGCGAATCGTTCAATCGCGAAATCATTTTTTCCGTCAAATCGTTCGTGCTGTTGTCGGTGACGATGATTTCAAAATCCTGAAACGTTTGCGCGAAGCACGAGCGAAGGGCGCGCTCCAGAAGTTCCGGGCGGTTGTAGGTTGGCGTGCAAATGGAAACCAGCGGCGCGTTCATCGGTCATTTACGATTTCGTTGATCACCAGATCGGCAAAGGCTTGCGCGCTGAATGGATAAATTGCGTGGCTAAAAACAAATTTGTGGATGGTTTGGCGATAATTTTCGTATTCGGCGGGGGCCATATTTTTTAGAAAATCATACAACTTTTCGTAGGTCAAAAAATTCTTTTTGTTGACGAAAGCTTCGGGCGGAATTGATTTCTCCACTTCTGGATCACCGAGGTAAACCGGAACGCACCCGGCGAAAAGGGCATCAAAAATCTTCTCGGTCAGATATCCGGGGAAGATGGAATTCTCATAGCAAAGCGAAAATCGATATTGCCGCAAAGTGGCGCGCTTGGATTGCACCGGTCCGCGATGCGATGGAAACGATTTCCAATGGGGAAGCCTCGGGAATTTTCGGTAAAGCAGTGCCAGAACAGGATTCACCACCGGGAATTGTTTTGGGAAAAACCGATCCCAACCGATGCCCAATAAATCGAATTCATCGGGATGATTCCGCTCGAACCAGCGGATCGCGTTGACCCGTTCCGTGTAGATTTCATTTGGATGTTTTCCGTACTTTTGGCTCGCGATGGTGCAGCAGAATTTCTGAGCGAGCGAGGGGCTGAACACGACCGGTTCCGGTAATTTGTTGGGCAGATGAAAATGAAAATATTTTTTGCCATCCGCCCATGAAGGATTCCATGTGAAGACTTTCTTGAAAGGTTCATGATTGTCGCGATTCCAGTTGTCCGGGCGAATGGCCGGGCTTTCCAAGAGGAACAGAAACATTTTTCGAAAATTCTTCCGGCGCAGTTTTTGAAAATACGGATTGAGCCGTGTTGGATAATCCAGGAAGACCACGGCATCGAATTTTTCCAAATCATCGGTGTCAATCGTGGCGACGCGATGGCCGAGTTCCTTTAGTTTCTGCGCAAGATAATACGTGGGAAATCCAAGGTCCTCGCCAATGGGCGAGGACGGATCCGTGAACATCCGGTTGCGATTGTAGCTGCGGTAAAAATTATAAAAACCCAGGTACATCTCGCCGCGCAAAATAGTCGAATCCCAATTCTGTCCCAGAAAAATATGACCGCTTGAACTGCGGGAATCGCTTTGGCTACGCTGGCGAGGATGAAAGTCGTCATTCTCTGCGGCGGGAAGGGAACGCGCCTGCGCGAAGAAACGGAATACCGCCCCAAACCGATGTTGCCGATAGGTGATCGCCCCGTCCTCTGGCACATCATGAAGATTTACGCCTCGCACGGGTTCAAGGAATTTGTTCTCTGCCTCGGATACAAGGGCGAGATGATCAAGGATTATTTCCGCAATTACCTTTGGATGACCAGTGACGTGACTCTCAAGCTCGGACGAAAGCCTTCCGTTCAATTTCACACTCATCACGACGAGGAGGATTGGACGGTCACGCTCGTGGACACCGGACAGGAAACCCTCACCGCCGGGCGCATCAATCGCATTCGTGAATTTGTGAAGGGCGATGAGGAATTTTTTCTGACCTACGGCGATGGCGTCGGCGACGTGGACATCAAAGCGGAACTCGAGTTCCACAAAAAACACGGCAAAAAATTGACGCTCGCCGCCGTCCGTCCGCCGGGACGTTTTGGTGAACTCGATATTTCCAGCGACGGATGCGTCACGGCTTTTAACGAAAAACCACAAGCGGCGGGCGGGCGGATCAACGGCGGATTCTTCATCGCCTCCACCAAAATTTTTGATGACTTGAAAGGCGACGGCGAAAAAAGCAGCGACCAGATTTATTTTGAGCAGGAGCCGATCCGCCGGCTCTCCAACGCCAGTGAATTGAAGGCCTTTCGTCACGACGGTTTCTGGCAACCGATGGACACGTTTCAGGAATTCACGCTGCTCAACAAAATGTGGGCGGAAGGCAAAGCGCCTTGGAAAATCTGGTGAGCATGAACAATCTTTTCGGCGCAGCATTTGGCGGCAAACGCGTTTTTCTGACCGGCCACACGGGTTTCAAGGGCGCGTGGCTTTCGGAATGGCTGCTGGCCCTTGGCGCCAAAGTGACGGGCTACAGTCTGCCGCCCATTACAGCGCCTGCGCTGTTTAACCAACTCGGGCTCGCTCAACGTCTAAAACACGTCGAAGGAGATATTCGCAATCCGACAAAGTTGTCCAAGGCTCTCCACTCCGCCAAACCCGATTTCGTTTTTCATCTCGCGGCCCAGGCCATTGTGCGCGATTCCTACGCCAATCCCACGGAAACTTTTGCAACCAACGCCATGGGGACCACCCATGTTCTCGACGCGTTGCGCAATTACAAATTTCCGTGCGCCGCAATTTTTATCACGACCGACAAATGCTACGAAAATCGGGAATGGGTCCACGGTTATCGCGAGGAAGACAAACTCGGCGGGCACGATCCCTACAGCGCGAGCAAAGCCGCGGCGGAGATTATCATTCATTCCTATCGAAGTTCGTTTTTTCAAACTCATCCCGTCAAGATCGCCAGCGCCCGCGCCGGCAATGTCATCGGTGGCGGCGATTGGGCGAAGGACCGAATTATTCCGGACTGCATTCGCGCGTTGCAAAAGAAACAGCCGATTCCCGTGCGCAACAAAATCGCCACGCGCCCCTGGCAACACGTCCTCGAACCC
>JBDSIW010000446.1:0-3131 GCA_039917795.1 Verrucomicrobiota bacterium
AATGCCATCCACGCTTTTGGCGGTGGCCCAAAGCGGTTTTGCCACCCGGCTGACCGCTTGATGATGCGTGCTGTTCACGCCCAAAATCCGTTCGCCCGTGATTTTGGCCAAAAGTGAATTGGCCGTCAATGCAACTTCATGAACTTTGTCGGATTTCCGATCAATGCGGCGATGGTCGATCTCTGACGGCCTTTGCGTTGGAATATCCACAATCAAATCGCCGCCCAGCGCCACGTTCAAAATCTGGTGCCCGCGGCAAATGGCCAGCAGCGGTTTGCGCTGGCGAAAGATTTCATCGATCATCAACAACTCCAAGACATCGCGCTCCGGCTCGGTCGGCCCCATCACTCTTGCGAGTCCCGCCGGAAGTTTATCCCCGTAGATCTCGGGCTGAACATCCTCGCCGCCGGTCAGCAGGACGCCATCGCATCGCTTGACCAAGGCCGCAACCAAATCCTGCGACGCAAGGAAAGGAACAATCACCGGAACTCCGCCTGCCTCGACAATCGCCTGCGGATACCGGTTGGATAAACTGACCGACGCGTCCGCGAATTCCGCCCCCTCACTTTGCGTGCTCGGAGAAATTAGGATGAGCGGAGGTCTCATTTACGGTTCCACGTCGGATTCCGGGAAACGTTCCTTAATCGCCTTTTTGATGCGCGCTTCCTCCTCGGGACGCAACAGGCTCCGGTTGATGCGGCGTTGCGCGGAATCGAGCAGTTCGAGCCAATCCTCCAGCGGCGGATTTTTGACCGGCTCCCAATTGTCGTAGCGCTTGCCGCGTATGAAAAACTTCCATTGGTCGCCGACATGTTGCGCGTAAACCTGCACTTTTTCCCCGTCCTCGGTCGTTCGCCGCCAGCTGATTTCTGCTTTGGCCATAGTTTAAAAATCGGATCGCGCCGCGATCCGAATGGAATGATCCCGCTGCGGAAAGCTTACGTCAGACTCTCGGCAATTTCCTTCTCCGGCAAAAACACGCTCGCCACCGCCATGGCGGCGATCCCTTCGCCGCGGCCGAGAAAGCCCATGCTTTCGTTGGTGGTGGCCTTGACGCCTATTTGCGTGGCCTTGATCCCGAGCGCCTCGGCAATTTTGATTTTCATTTCCTTTGCGAACGGCATCAGCTTTGGCTCCTGCGCGATGATCGTGGAGTCGATATTGATAATCTTTCCTTCTCTAAAGGAAACCTGCCGCGCTGCTTCCTGCAAAAACATTTTGCTCGAGGCATTTCGCCAGCGCGGATTTGTGTTGGGAAAGAACTGGCCAATGTCGCACTCACCAATCGCGCCCAGCACCGCGTCGCAGATCGCGTGCATCAAGACGTCCGCGTCCGAATGGCCTTCCAACCCTTTACTGTGCGGGATGGTGATGCCGCCGAGAATGAGTTTTCTCCCCGCGACCAACTGGTGAACATCATAACCAATGCCAACGTGATTCATCGTGGGAAAAATACAATCAGCCGCCCAGTGATACCAAGCAATTTCATTTTGGCGCAACCGGCGGCATGAATCCACCGACCGCCAATCAATAAAGAATCGGCGCCGCTCACATTCGCTTGGAACGAAACCGCGAAAGGACCAAACTGCGAGCGTGATTTATTCCTATTGGCTGGATTTCGCGGATCTGATGCGCGTTCCCTTTCAATATCCCGAATTGATTTGGGGAATTGTTCCGCTTTATTTCGGCTGGCTGCTCAACGAACTGACGTCGAGCAAGGCTTCTTTTCGCACGGCGGTTCAAACGGGTTTCAGCTTTATCTGGGCGGGCGCGCACTGGAGTTATCTTTATTTTCACCGAACCGCCCGGGCGCCGCGCATCACCCTCGACGCGCTGCTGGCCGTGAATGTCGCCGTGACGATTCTGATTCTGGCCCTGGGAACAGTGGCGCTGGTCAGCGGAATCCGGCGACGCTACCCGCCGGGATGTTCATTTCTCGGCCATGCGAGGTTTGCCAACTATTTCATGATCGCTATTTTTCCGATGCAATCGAATTACCGGGACTGGAATTGGCATCGCCTCGCCGCGATTTTGATTTTCGCTATACCGATTTGGATTCTGCTGCACTTTGGATTGAAACCGTTTCGGAAATAGCCGTCCGATGTCGCGTCGCGAAAAATCCTGACCGCGAATTTTTCAGAGAGCTTCTCCACCTGTTTGATGTGCGCCTCGCGCAACTCAATTGGATTTTTACTCGCTTCACCACCAGCCTTGACGAGAATAGAGAAACGTTTAACCTCCTAGAAAATCGCACTATTTTAGAGCGAGTTCTCACGAGCACCGGTGCATCTACACATCAACCAGCAAAGACTCGAAGCGGCGCCGGGCGCATCGCTTTTCGATTACGCTGAGACGATGGGAATTAAAATTCCCACTTCCTGTCGCAAGCAGGGGAAATGCAAGGAATGCCTCGTCGAGGTCACGGAAGGAATGGATTTGCTCTCGAGTCGAACCGACGAAGAAAGTCATTTGCGAAACCATTTTCGTTTGTCCTGCCGCTGCAAAATTGTGGAGGCCGTGGGGGTGGTGCGCTGCCACACGTTGCGACGCGGCGAAATGAAGATTGAGCGCCATGCCTTTGAGCTGCCTTCGAGTGGAAAGAAGATGAGACTCGATCCAGCCGTGACCCGCGATGGCGAACGCATTCTCCTCGACGGCGAGGAACTTGCCCGCAGCGTCGGGCCGATCCACGGAATCGCGATGGACCTCGGCACCACCACGGTGGTGATACGACTCTTAAATCTGGAAACTGGCGAAGTGGTGGCGGACGCCTCGATCGAGAACCCGCAACGCTTTGGCGGTTCCGAGATCATGTCGAGGATTGATTACGACACTCACGACAAGAGCAAGTTGCTGCAACGGACCCTGATCGCTTATCTCGCGCACGTGATTGAGGAATTCCCGGTGGATCCGAAATCGATTTTCGAATTGGTGGTGGCGGGCAACTCCACAATGCGCGACCTTTTTTTCCGGCTTGATGTCTATTCCATCGGACAAAATCCGTATCAATCCATCACAGAAATTGAAATGGCCGATGGGCGACGCTCGACCACGAGCCTTGTCGAGAGCGCGGCGAAACTGCATTTGCCCATCCATCCGCGCGCCCGCATTTACGGGATGCCCATTATCAG
>JBDSIW010000447.1:0-2849 GCA_039917795.1 Verrucomicrobiota bacterium
GGCCTTTCCTGAGCAGCGATGACCGATGGCTCCGCTACGCGGCGCGAATTGCCATCGAAGCGCAGGATGTCGCGCTCTGGAAAGACGCCGCGATCAAGGAATCGAATCCGCAGGGCGCGCTGACCGCGTTGCTGGCGCTGGCGCGGGTCGGTGGGAAGGAGACGCAGTCCGATTTATTGATGGCTTTGAAAAGGTTCCCGCTCGATTCGCTGACCGAGGACCAAAAGCTTGAGAAGCTTCGCTTGATCGAACTGAGTTTCATTCGGCAGGGCAAACCCGCGCCGGAAATTGCGAGCGTGGCGATTGAAAAGCTGAATGCGCAATATCCCGCCAAGACCGAGGCGATGAATCGAGAACTTTGCCAGTTGCTCATTTATCTGGAAGCGCCGGGTGTCGTCGAAAAAACCTTCACGCTCATGGACAAGGCGCCGACGCAGGAGGAGAAAATTCATTACATCTTTCACCTGCGTAATTTGAAAACCGGCTGGACGCTGGAGCAACGCCAGAAATATTTCGCGTGGTTCAACGAAAGCCACGACAACGCCGTTCACCCGGCGAATCTGGTGCAATGGTTCGCGGACGTCGATCGTGGCTATTCGGATGGCGCAAGTTTCTCCAAGCAATTGGCCGCCATGAAACGGGAGGCGATCGAGAATCTTTCCGAATCTGACAAAGTCGCGCTGGCAGATGTTTTCAACGCAATGCCCACCGCCATTGCGAAAGCTCCGGCAAAGGAACGCAAATTCGTCAAGGATTGGAAAATGGCCGACCTCGAACCTGAGCTCGACGGCGTGGGGCATGGACGGAATTTCGCCAGCGGAAAAGCGGCCTTCACCGACGCGCAGTGCATCGCGTGTCATCACTTCGGCAATGAAGGCGGCGCGGTTGGGCCTGAACTCACCGCTGCTTCGAGCAAATACGCGCGACGCGACATCCTTGATTCAATCATCGAGCCTTCAAAGGTCGTCTCCGAGCAATACCAGAATTATTCCGTGACCAAGAAAGACGGAGACGAACTGGTTGGCCGCATCGTGGACGATACAGATACCAAACTGGTCATGCTGGTGAATCCATTCACGGCGGATCGCACCGAGGTGAAAAAATCGGAGATAGCCTCTCGCAAACCCGCCAGACTTTCCCCCATGCCCGAGGGATTAATCAATAACCTCACGAAGGAGGAAGTGCTGGATTTGCTTGCTTACATCGAATCGATGGGTAAACCGAAGGCCGCCAATTTCAAAAAATAATGTTTCTGCGTGTTCATTCTCAGGCGTGAAACTTGGTTCCTGGCCATTGAAGGCGACGAATGGTCAGCCGAGAATTTGATTTCACTCCCGGCGATCCCTCAAGCAAGCTTCCCAAAAATATGAACCTGAATCTTCCTCCTGCATTTCTCGGACTGGCACCGCTGATGGCGTGGGCTCTGGCCATTCTGACGATCGTGATTCACATCGTGTTCGCTGTCGGAGTCTGGTCAGACGGGTCAAAATTTGAATCCAAAAATGGCAGGACGCGTCTCGCGCCTTTTTCGATCTGGGCCGCGGCAACGTTGATCGGTGGCGTTTTTGTCGGCGGGCTTTATTACTTTTTGCATCACTCGAAATTCTTTGAAGAACAAACCTGAACAAATCAATCAATGAACACAGTCACCCAACTCAAAGCCGTCAAAGGCAATACCTCGTCCAAGGTTTCCGCTGAACTTTCCCGCACCGGCGGATTGCTTCGCCTCGCGCCCAACTGGGTGCCGCGCTCTTTTCTGCAACCGGGGTTGCGCATCAAACTTCATCCGGACGACACTTACGCTTACGGCCTGAACCGCGGCGGCATCGACGAACGCTGGTTCGCCTCCACCACGCCCACTGCCAACGAAGGGCGCGCCGCCGACGAAGGCTTGAGCTATTGCGTCGTGGGCAAGGAACGTTTCACGCTGAAGCAAGCTGTGGCCGACGCCGGTACGACGGTCATCGGGAATTCGATCTGGAAGAAATATAAAAAGTGGCCGGTCTATTCCAAATTCTTCGACAACATGGGGCCGATTCCGCACCACATGCACCAGTCGCAAAAGCAGGCCAAGCTCGTCGGGCAGGAAGGCAAACCGGAATCGTATTATTTCCCGCCGCAGCACAACAATGTCGGAAATAATTTTCCTTACACGTTCATGGGATTCGAGCCCGGCACAACCAAGGCGCAGGTCCGCCAGTGCATTGAGAACTGGAATAAAGGCGACAACGGAATCCTCGATCTCTCGAAAGCGTATCGGCTCAAAGTTGGCTCCGGCTGGCTGATTGATCCGTGCATTCTCCACGCACCTGGGTCGCTCTGCACTTACGAGCCGCAATGGGGCAGCGATGTTTTCGGCATGTATCAAAACCTCGTCGAGGGCCGCGAAGTTCCTTGGAGCCTCCTGGTGAAAGACATGCCCAAGAGCAAACACAAGGACATCGATTTTATCGTCGATCAGCTTGATTGGGAGAAAAACGTGGACCCGAAATTCAAAGACAACCATTACCTCGAACCTGTGCCGGTGGCCGACACGCGCAAGGAAGGGTTCGTCGATCGCTGGATCGTTTACGGGAAAGTCGATGGCGAACAACTTTTCACGGCGAAGGAATTAACCGTTGATCCCGGGACCAAATGCACGGTGAAAGATATCGGTGCGTATGGGCTGATCTGCGTTCAAGGCGTGGGCAAAATTAATGGCCAACCGTTGAATAGCCCAAAACTCATCCGCTTCACCGAGCTGACCGAGGACGAATATTTCTGCACCGAAGACGGGGCGAAGGCCGGGGTGACCTTTGAGAACACCAGCGAAACCGAACCGCTTGTCTGCCTCCGGTATTTCGGACCGG
>JBDSIW010000448.1:0-2646 GCA_039917795.1 Verrucomicrobiota bacterium
GAAACCGGCGTGGAAATAACCAGCGCGCACGGACAAGCAATCACCAACAGAACTAGCGAACGATAAATCCAGACCGACCATTCGCCGCCAAAGAAAAGTGTCGGCACCAGGAGAACAGCCAGACCCAGCACGAAAACCGACGGTGTATAAATGCGCGCGAATTTATCAACGAAGCGTTGCGATGGCGCTTTCTGTCCCTGCGCTTCTTCCACCAGATGAATGATTTTCGCGAGGGTTGTTTCCGAATAAATTTTCGTTGCGCGAATTTCCAACGAACCTTCGCCGTTGATCGTTCCCGCGAAAACCGCGTCACCGCTTTTCTTTTCGACCGGCATGGACTCGCCCGTAATCGGCGCTTGATTGATGCTCGATTCACCGGAAATCACTTCGCCGTCGAGCGGGACTTTCGCGCCCGATTTGACCGCAAGAATATCGCCCACCTTGACTTGTTCCACTGGCACTTCCTCGAACCGTTCGCCGCGCTTGAGCAACGCCGTTTCGGGCGTGAGTTGCAGCAGGGATTTAATTGCTTTGCGCGCCCGATTCAGACTGAACGCTTCCAAAGATTCCGACAGTGCGAACAAAAATGTCACAGCGGCTCCTTCCGACCATTCGCCAATCGCGACGGCTCCAGCGACCGCCACCATCATCAGCACATTCATATCGAGCGAAAGTTGCCGCGCCGCACGAATCGCCTTTGGCAAAATGAACCAACCGCCCGCGAGGATAGCGACGGCACACGCCGAAATCTTTCCCCACGGCTCAAGAAGTCTTGTCCATTGCAGCAGCAACCCGATTCCCGTGAACACGCCGGAAACGAGGACCGCGATGAGCCGCGCACGTTGTCCCCTTTCCGAAGTTTCTTCCCCATGCTCGCCACTTGGAACGCTGGCTCTCAGTCCCGCCGTTCCGATGACCTTGATCAACTGCTCGGTCGTGACAGTTTCCTCGTGGGTGACGCTCACTTTACCGGCCATCAAACTGACTTTTATTTCCCGCACACCGGACACAGGTTTAAGCACTCGTTCCAGAGCGGCAACTTCATCGGCGCAATCCATTCCCGCGACGTTCAACGTCGAAACTTTCCCGCCTTTCGCATCCGGGTTAATGGCGATGCTCTTTGACGAAGCATCGCTTTCGCAATGGTCGCAGTGAGAATGTTTGTGTTTCAGATCGTCGCTCATAAATCAAAGCTCCTTTGTCGAAGGCGGCTCCGGCAAATGTTCCACTTTCACCAATTCTGTGCGCTCGAAAACTTTGTAAAGCGTCGGAAGCATAAATAGCGTCAGCAATGTTGAACTTATCAAACCGCCAATCACAACGGCAGCGAGCGGCTTTTGAATTTCGCTTCCCGGCCCGGTGGCAAAAAGCATTGGCACTAGGCCAAGAGCCGCAACGCTTGCAGTAATCAGGACGGGACGGAGACGCAAAATGGCTCCTTCAATGACGGCCAATTCCACTTTCATTCCTTCTCGGCGCAGTTCGTTGAAATAACTCACCATCACCACGCCGTTGAGAACAGCGACGCCAAAAAGCGCGATGAAGCCAACACTCGCGCTGACGCTCAAATTAAAGTTGCCGATCAACAGCGCAAGAATTCCGCCGATCAATGCCAACGGAATATTCATGATGATAAGAAACGCCTGCTTCACAGAATTAAACGAACCGAACAGAAGCAGAAAAATTGCGGCAATGGTGATCGGCACAACAATCGAAAATCGTTTCATGGCGCGTTGCTGATTTTCAAATTGTCCGCCCCACGTCACGAGATAGCCGGGCGGAAATTTTACTGCCGCTTCGATTTTTTCTTTTGCTTCGGCGACGAAACTGCCGATGTCGCGGTCCGTCACGTTGCATTCGATCACAATGCGGCGCTGCGCCATTTCGCGGCTGATTTGCGCAGGGCCTTCGGTCACATAAACTTTCGCGAGTTGACCGAGTGGAATAAGCGCGCCGTTGGGCGATGAAATGAGAATGTTGCGAATCGGTTCTACATCGTTGCGGGAGGATTCTGGAAAACGCACGGCCATGCCAAAAACTTTTTGTCCCTCATAAACCTTGCTCGCCTCTTTGCCGCCAATCGCTATTTCGACGACTTGTTGAACATCTGAAACGTTGATTCCGTAACGCGCAATTTTTTCGCGATTAATTTCAATTTCCAGATAGGCGAGGCCGCTGACTTTTTCCACGTTCACGTCCGCCGCACCGCGCACTTTCGCCAGCACGCGGGAGACGGCTTCGCCTTTTTGTTTCAGCACGTCGAGGTCGTCGCCAAAAATTTTGATGCCAATGGCAGACTTCACGCCGCTGACTAATTCATCAACGCGTAACGCAATCGGCTGCGAAAAACTGGACGCAACACCGGGTAAATCCGCCAGTGCTACCCGCATTTTTTCGACAAGTTCTTCTTTTGATTTTGTGGTTGTCCATTCTTCGTGGGGCTTGAGCGTGACAATCACGTCGCTCAGTTCGACGCCCATCGGATCGGAAGCAATGTCAGCGCGGCCAGTTTTGGAAACCACGTCAATGACTTCCGGGAATTGTTTCAGGATTTTCTCTACCTGAGTTTGCAGCGCGAGCGATTGCGGAAGTGAAATGCTCGGAATGCGAAACGTTTGCACGGCGATGGAACCTTCATCAAGCGCG
>JBDSIW010000449.1:0-16689 GCA_039917795.1 Verrucomicrobiota bacterium
AAAATTCTCGGTCGGTTTGAACCGGTAATTCATTTCCGCTTCGGTGGCTTCGCGCCGCTCAAAACCGTTTCCATGTCCACAAAGCGACCGGCTTCTGCATCCGCCATGCCTTGTTTGAAAGATTCCGGCACCCACGAATCGTCCTGTTCCATCACGAACTTGGCGACTTGCGCGCGTTCGGCTGGAGGCAAGTGTTTGAATTCTTCGATGACTTGCTGTGCGCTCATGGAGGTAATTATGCACAAAGAATCGTTTCGGGCAAGGCTGACGCTTCCTGTAATTCGCGATTTAAAACGGACGTAAAGGGTCAGTTCGGAGTATTTATTTCAAGCTAAAATGCCCCGCAATGTTCAGCGGATCAACTGAACTAGGTTTGCTTCGCTGACGAAAGATTTCGCGAGCGGTTCATCCAGCGTTGCCAGACTGCATCCATGTTGCCGGGCCAGCGCAATCAGATAGCGGTCGGTGATTTGATTTGGGCCGGACATCAGATCGGTTCGCAGCACGCGGTCGGCGCAACTCAAGTCGTCCGGGATAAATCGGTGGCGTGGGTTGCCGAGGAATTGGCGCAACACGCCGAACGCGTTATCTGGAGTCATTCCATAGCCGAGCAGCGGATGGGATGACACGCGGGCAAAACCGAGTTGGGAAACCGGACAGGTGGCAAAATCAGAAACATCCTTGAACCACAGACGAACTTTGGAATGGTGTTCGTGATTTTCTCAAAGCAACGCCATGAGGACGTTGACATCGAACAGGCAAGTCATGGTGAGAGACTTTCAATCTCTTGCACAAGGCGCGAAGTGATCACACCACCGTTGGCGCGGATGACGGGCAACCCATCGTCGGCGACAACGACGGTGGCCTTGGCAAAAGTCAGCGCTGATTCGTCTTCCACCACAAACCGCACGACTTGCGCGCGCTCAGCGGGAGGCAAGGCTTTGAATTCTTCGATGACTTGCTGTGCGCTCATGGGTCCAATTATGCGCAGAGAATTGCTTCGGGCGAGGCCACCATTCCTAAATCGTTTCGTTCATGCAAAACCTAGCCATGATCGCGGGCTTCGCGAATCAGCGGGTCGCCTTCGATAACACCGCTACGCTTAATCAAAAGCGTGCCCCGCGCAGCAAAGAACATCGCGCAGTTTGTGTCTCACGAGTTCCTTTACTTTTGTGCGCGCCGGTCCGAGATATTTTCGCGGATCAAATTCTTTGGGATTTTCAAAGAAGACTTTGCGAATGGCTGCGGTGAGAGCTAAACGAAGGTCGGTGTCGATGTTGACCTTTGTGCAACCGACGCGCCGCGCGATTTCAATATCTTCTTCCGGGACGCCCGCTGTCTCCTCACCCATTTTCCCACCGTATTTATTGATCTCGACGACCAAATCTTTCGGTACACTGGAAGCGCCATGCAGCACGAGCGGATAATCTCCCATTCCTGCGTCGAGTAATGCTTTCTTGATAGCCTTGAGCCGCTCCAGGTCGAGATGTTGTTCGCCTTTGAATTTGTAGGCACCGTGTGAATTTCCGATTGCTACCGCCAGCGAATCCACGCCGGATTCTTTCACGAACTTTACGGCTTCCTCGGGATGTGTGTAAGCGCCGCCCTTGGAATACCCGCCGCCTTCTTCGCCATCATCGTGCTGTGCGCCGACCAGCATTCCGAGCTCGCCTTCAACGACGCAATTGTGCTTGTGCGCGTATTCGACGACTTTCTTGCAAACTTCGACGTTTTTTTCAAACGTCTCGTGCGATGCGTCGATCATGACGCTGGTAAAACCTTCATCGATGCATTCTTTGCAGAGTTCAAAACTGTCACCATGGTCCAAATGGACGGCGATCGGGATGTTCGAAAGACTGACTGCCGCCTCGATGAGTTTTTTGAGGTACACCGGATTGGCGTATTGGCGTGCGCCCTTGGAAATCTGGAGCATCACTGGCGCTTTTTCTTCCTCGCAGGCTTCAATGATCGCCTGCAATAACTCCATGTTGTTGACGTTGAAAGCGCCCAAGGCGTATTTCCCTTTCAACGCTTTGGCAAAAAGATCTTTTGTGTGTGTTAGTGGCATAATTTTTCCAATCCAATGATTTTGATCTCCCGAATCGGGACGGGGGCGCATATTAGAATGCGGTCACCAAAAGAAAACAAAATAAAAGACCGCGAATACGACGGAGAAGGGAAACGGAGGGAATCGGCTAAGCCACCAGTTCTTCTTCGGAAAGCTTTCGGTAAATGGTGGCCACACTTACACCCAATACCTCGGCGGTTTTCTCCTTGTCGCCACCGGTGTGAGCGAGGACGCGATTGAGATAGTTCAGCTCCTGCTCGCGGAGAAAGTTTTTCAAAGGCACCAGCGTCAACGGCCAGGAAGGCAACGCGGAGGACTCCTTTGCGTGGCCAAATATTGGCGGGGCGGGAGTGATTTCAAGGGTTGGGGCAAAAAGTTCTTCCTCATCACCAAGCTCGCTTTTGGGAATATTCTTGCGCACGGAAGGAGGCAAATCCTCCACGCGGATTAATCCTTCGTCGCAAAGAACGGTGGCGCGTTCGAGCGCGTTCTCGAGCTCGCGGACGTTCCCCGGCCAATCGTAGTGGCAGATGACATTCATCACTTTTTTCGTCAATTGAAAGGACTGTCCGGTGCGGGCGTGAACTTTGGACCTCAAAAAGTGCGCCACCAGCAGCGGTATATCATCCAGTCGTTCGCGCAGTCCGGGAAGATTGATGGAAATGACGTTCAGGCGATAATATAAATCCTCTCGAAATTTATCCTCCTTGATGCGTTCTTCCAAAGGTTCGTGCGTCGCGGCAATGACACGCACATTTACGTAAGTTGGAATGTTGTCGCCCACGCGCCGGACTTCTTTTTCCTGAAGCACTCGGAGCATGCGGGATTGCAAGGTCGGCGACATGGAACCAATTTCGTCCAGAAAGATCGTTCCGCCGTCAGCTTCCTGAAACAGACCCTTTTTGTCCGTGATAGCGCCAGTGAAGGAACCTTTACGATGGCCGAACAATTCGGACTCGAGGAGATTTTCCGGGAGCGCGCTGCAATTGATGGGAATAAACGGGCCAAACTGCCGGTTGCTATTAAAGTGCAGGGCGCGTGCGACGAGTTCTTTTCCCGTCCCGCTCTCTCCCAAAATGAGGACGGTGCTGTCGGTTGTGGCAACCCGCTCGATCATTTTGAAAACCTCCTGCATGTTTGGAGAGTTGCCGATGATCTGGTTGAACTGATATTTTTTCTTCAGTTGTTTCCGCAGATAAACATTTTCCGAAATCGCTTCGTTGTAGGAAAGAGCCCTTTGAATGCAAAGCTTCAGTTCGTCAATTTTGAACGGCTTTTCCACATAATCGTACGCGCCCATTTTCATCGCATCCACTGCGGTTTCGATGCTGCCAAATCCGGTGATGACCAGGACGGTGGCAGGGGGGTGAAGTGTGCGCGCTTTCTTAAGAATTTCGAGCCCATGAGCGCGTCCCTTTTCAAGGTAAAGATCCGTGATCACCAGCTCGGGCGAGTGGATGTCGAGAGCCTCCATGCCAGCGGCAAAACTACTGAAGGGCAGGACTTCGTGGCCGTCATCTCGCAGGATCTCGGTCACGATCTGCAACATCGTTACCTCGTCATCGATTAATAAGACTTTGGCCACTGGAGAAACTTTATTTTAAAACTGAACCTTCGAGCAAGCTGGATTCGTTTGCAGAAAGGCCCTTCCGAAGGGAAGGGCCTTGCCGGAAAATCATCCGCCGATCTTATTTGTTGCCGCTGACAATTTCGCTCATCTTGAAAATCGGCAGGAACATACAAATCGCAATACCGCCGACAGTCACACCCAGGAAAACAATCAGTAGCGGCTCGATCAAAGACGTCAATCCGGAAAGCGTGGTTTCGATCTCTTCATCCAGGAAGTCGGAAATACGCTCCAACATCGTGTCGATCTTACCCGTCTGCTCGCCGGCAGTTACCATCCGGATAATCATCGTCGGGAAAACGGGATGTTTGCCGAGCGCCGTAGAAATGCTTTCGCCGCGCTCAATATCCGAGGAAGCCGCTTTCACCGCTCGTTCCATTACCACATTGCCCACCGTATTTTGGACAATGGTCAGAACCTCAAGAATCGGCACGCCGGAACGAATGAGTGAAGAAAGCGTCCGGGTAAATCGCGCTAAACAAATCTTGTGCGCGATCGAGCCGAAGATCGGCATCTTAATTCGTTTTGCGTCCCAGAAGGCACGGCCTGGAGGAGTTTTGATGAAGTAAAGCCAGCCCCAAACCAATCCACCACCGACCAGGAAGATCAGGTAAAAAAATCTCTGCATGAACTCGCTGACGTTAATCAAATATTGGGTGGGCGTCGGAAGCTTGGCGCCGAAGCTCGAAAAAATTTCCCCGAATACCGGCACGACTTTCACGAGCAGGAAAATGGTGATGCCGATCGCCACGACGGTAACAGCCACGGGATACATCATGGCGGATTTCACTTTTCGACGAAGCCGGGCCGTGTTTTCCAAATAGGTCGCGAGACGCGCGAGAATGTCGGAAAGCAAACCGCCTTTCTCACCCGCCGCCACCATGCAGTAATAAAGTTTGGTGAAAACCTTGGGGTGTTTCTGGAGCGCTTCCGAAAAACTGTCGCCGCCCTCAACGCGGACGGTGATGTCCTTGATCACATCGCGCATCACTTTGTTGGACGTCTGTTCGGCTAGCGCCTGGAGCGACTGGACCATGGCCAAACCGGCATCAATCATAGTGGCAAGTTGCCGTGTGAAAACCACCAGGTCGCCCAAAGCCACTTTGCCACCGGAGGTCTTTCCACGATTGCCAATTTTTTCCTGGATCGAGACGACCAGTAGATTGCGATTGAGCAGAGCCGCGATGGCGGCTGATTCCGACGAAGCTTCGACGGCATTGCGGACTTCCCGGCCGGTCGCCGATTCCCGCGCTAGATAGGTGTATGAGGGCATAAATTAATTTTTCGTAAAGTTCACCAACGAAAACCCTGCAAGCTAAACCTATGCCATTGAGAACCATCAGGCCGGTCACCCTCGGGAAGAATTTTTGCCGTCCGCCCTTTGATTCATTTTAACGAGGAGTACGCCTAAAGATTGGACGCTTCCATGATCGAAGTTCGATTTTATCAAGCTGGTCCAGAGAGCTACGCGCCCGAAATCACGAAAGGACGAGCGGTTGGCACGAAATTAGCGATGACTAGGGACGATGCAAAAAGCGACGATGCCAACGATGTCACGAAACGAAATTAACCGATGGATGAATCTCAGGTTCGGCGGACGAACCACCCTGCATGAAGCGCGGGAATTCGAACGTTTGAATACAAAATGGGAAACGGAAAAAGTTGATTTGATCATGAAGGGAGCCAAACGCCTCCTTGTGAAACTTCAATCCTGAACCACTCCATATGACTCTCTGCGAAACCACCTCCCTGGAACTGGAATTGCCCAACAGCTTGGAATTTCGGATTCATGAGTTGGGGCAGCAAACCCTCGATTGCCTGGCGAAAATTCTCGCAGAAGAATGGACCGATCAGCGCGAAAAAGATTAAGTCGCCGTCGAACCTTTCCCCGCCCAATTACCCTTCGAAATTCGGATTGGCTCTTCAATTCGTTTGCAAACAACTGACGGATTCTTGGGTGGTTTCAAATTTTCCAAGTGAAGCCTGCCTCCAGTGTTCTGGCAAAATCTCGCTGACAGCTGCAAAAGCAGCAGCAACGGCGCACGAAATTTTCGAGTGATTCTTTACTTTTAAATCCCCAGAAATATAATAGTTGACTAAATGGTCTATTTGCTAGAACGTCTTTTCAGAACCTATGGGACGTGTCAGTAATTCAAAAGAAACTTTGATGAGTGCGGTGCTGGAATTGATCTGGCAAGGCAGTTACGGAGCCACGACGATCGATCAAATTTGTGATAAAGCCAAAGTTAAGAAAGGCAGTTTCTATTATTTTTTTGATTCCAAGTGCGACCTTGCCGCAGCGGCGCTGGAAGCGAACTGGCAGGCGCGCAAACCGGAACTTGACGCAATTTTCTCCCCCACCATTCCTCCTTTGGAGCGCCTCCGCTTATTCTGCGACCACGGGTATAAAAAGCAGGCAGCCATTAAGTGTCAGTGCGGTTGCGTGGCGGGTTGTCCGCTGTTTGCGCTCGGTTCCGAGATCTGCAATCAAGAGGAGAAACTTCATACAAAAATTAAAGAAATTCTCTCCCATTATCATACTTACATCGAATCCGCGATTCGGGATGCGCATGCGGCAGGAATTATTCACGCGCCCGATCCAGCCTCAAAGGCGCGAATGTTATTCGCCTATTCCGAGGGTTTGATGACTCAGGCTCGCATCGTCAACGACGCAGAAGTTTTGCGAGAAATGGCCGAAGGTATGATGGGTATTCTCGGAGCGAAGAATGCCACGGTCAAAGCGGCGTAAGTTTTTTTTGGCCTTACATTTGACTAAGTAGTTCACTACAAATAGAGATTTTAATTATGGAATTAATTTGGGACTCCACTTCCTTCTTAACATCGGAAAACTCGTTGGTGCCTTACATGCAAAGAACATTGCAGCCGGAATTTGCAGGACGGGTCCAGACGAATAACACGGAAATGACCTCCTCTTTTCGAAAACGCCTGTACGACGTTGACTCAACCAATTGACCTTTCAAGTTCGTTGCCTGAAAAATTTATGAAATCAAATCGTTTGAAACTGTTCTTCGGAATTTCAGCCTCCTTCGCGGTCCTGTTGACCGGTTGCCAAAAAAAAGGGGCATCCGCCCAACCGATGCCGCCGCCTGTGGTCACGTTTGCACCCGTGGAGCAACAGGAAGTCGTGGAGTGGGATGAGTTCACAGGAAGAACTGTGGCGATGGAAAATGTCGAAGTGCGCCCGCGTGTTTCCGGGCATATCGAAAAGGTCAATTTTCAAGCCGGCCAGGTGGTGAAAAAGGGCGATGTGCTGTTTCAAATTGATCCGCGCTGGACGAAGGCGATCCTCGATCAGCGCTCCGCTGAATTCGAGCAAGTGAAGGTGAAGCTGACCAGTTCGGAACGGGAAGCGAAACGCACCGCGCAGTTGCTCGGCAACAAAGCCATTTCCACGGAAGAGGCCGAGCAGAGGGAATCGCGATTTCAAGAGGCGAAGGCCGCGTTGCTCGCCGCGCAGGCCGCCAAGGAAACTGCTCAACTCGATTTCGACCACACCACGATTCGTTCGCCGATCAATGGCCGGATCAGCCGCGCGCTGATCACCGAAGGCAACTATGTCGGCTCAGGCATGGCCACCGTGCTGGCCACGATTGTTTCCGTGGACCCGATCTATGTTTATGCGGACCTGGATGAAAACACTCTGCTGAAATTCAACGCACTGACTCGTTCCAACAAAATTGTGAGCGCGGGCGAGAAAGTTCCGGTGGAACTGCAACTCGCCGACGAAACCGGTTTTCCCCTGCGCGGAACCATCGAGTCGTTCGACAACAAATTGGATGCAAACTCGGGGAGCATTCTGTTGCGCGCGGTTTTTCCGAATGAGGATGGCCGGATCGTGCCCGGCCTTTTCGCCCGCATTCGTCTTCCAGGCAGCGAAAAACATCCGGTGCTCGTGATCGATGATCGCTCAATTGGCACCGATCAGGCGCAAAAATTCGTCCTCGCCCTGACCGCCACCAACACCGTGGAGTACCGCCCTTTGAAGCTTGGTCCGATCGTGAATGGCAAACGAATCGTCCGCGAAGGATTGAAATTTGGCGACCAGATCGTGGTCAACGGATTGCAGCGCGTCCGGCCGGGTATGCCCGTGCAACCTCAAGCCGCCGTGGTGCCCGCTCCGAGTTCGCCTACCCAAACCGCGCAACGCTAATCGTGGACAAAGGAGTTTATGAAATTTTCACAATTCTTTATCCGCCGGCCCATTTTCTCGGGTGTGTTGTCGGCGCTCATTTTCATCGTCGGCTTGATCGCGATGAAATTCCTGCCGATCAGCGAATACCCGGAAGTCGTGCCGCCCACCATCGTCGTGCGTGCCACTTATCCGGGCGCGAATCCCAAAACGATTGCGGAAACGGTGGCCGCACCATTGGAACAAGCCATCAACGGTGTCGAGAATTCGCTCTACATTTTTTCCCAGGCGACCAGCGATGGCGTGATGTCGCTGACCGTTACGTTCAAGTTGGGGACGGATGTGGACAAGGCGCAGGTGCAGGTGCAAAACCGCGTGGCCCAGGCGCTGCCCAAGCTGCCTGAGGAAGTGCGGCGGCTCGGCGTCATGACCGTGAAACAATCGCCCGATCTCACAATGGTTGTGCATTTATTTTCGCCCAACGGCCGCTATGACGAAATCTACCTGCGCAACTACGCCACGCTGCAAGTAAAGGACGTGCTCGCGCGCATCCCCGGCGCGGGAGATGTCCAGATGTTTGGCTCGGGCGATTACGCGATGCGCATCTGGCTTGACCCGAACAAAATCGCGGCGAAAAGCATGACCGCGAGCGATGTGGTCAGCGCCATTCGCGAACAGAATCTCCAGGTGGCGGCGGGCGGCATTGGACAACAACCGGCGAGCCGCGCCACGGAATTTGAATTGCAGATCAACGCCAAGGGCCGGCTGGTCAGCGAGGACGAGTTCCGCCAAATCATCGTCAAGACTGGCGAACATGGCGAAAAAACTTTACTCAAGGATGTCGCGCGCATTGAGCTTGGCGCGGCTGGATACTCGCTGCGCTCCCTTTTGAACAACAAGACGGCGGTGGCTTTGCCCATTTTTCAATCGCCGGGCGCGAATGCGATTGAACTTTCCGACCATGTTCGCAAAACGATGGACGATCTGAAAAAATCTTTTCCTGAAGGGATCGATTATTCGGTGGTTTATGACCCGACCATTTTCGTTCGCGATTCTATTCACGCCGTGGTGGAAACCTTGTTCGAGGCGATCCTGCTCGTGGTGCTGGTGGTCATTTTGTTCCTGCAAACCTGGCGCGCCTCGATCATTCCGCTGGCGGCGGTTCCCGTGTCGCTCGTTGGAACCTTCGCGGTTATGCTCGCATTTGGTTTCAGCATCAATGCCCTTTCGCTATTCGGTCTGGTGCTTGCGATTGGAATTGTGGTGGACGACGCCATCGTCGTGGTGGAAAACGTGGAGCGAAATATCGCGCTCGGTTTCTCGCCGATGGAAGCGACGCAACGCGCAATGAACGAGGTCACGGGGCCGATCATCGCCACGGCGCTCGTGCTTTGCGCGGTGTTTGTGCCGACTGCGTTCATCAGCGGATTGACCGGCCAGTTTTACAAACAATTCGCGATCACGATTGCGATCTCGACGGTTATCTCGGCGTTCAATTCGCTGACCCTTTCCCCTGCCCTTTGCGCGGTGCTGCTGAAAGGCCACGGCGAGAAAAAAGACAAACTCTCGCGCGGGATGGATAAAATGCTCGGCTGGTTTTTCCGACCGTTCAACCGCGCGTTCGCCTGGGCGGGCCACAAATATTCGGCTGGCGTCGGCGGGCTCATCCGCAAGAGCGTTGTGGCCCTGATCCTCTACGCCGGGCTGGTGGGGTTGACCGCGTGGAGCTTCAAAAAGGTTCCGTCCGGCTTTCTCCCGTCGCAGGACAAGCAATATCTCGTGGCCTTCACCCAATTGCCTGACGCGTCTTCGCTCGTCCGAACTGAGGAAGTGATTCGCCGCATGACGGACATCGGCTTGAAAAATCCGGGGGTGGAAAACGCCGTCGCCTTTCCGGGCCTGAGCGTGAGCGGATTCAGTGTCAGCCCGAACTCCGGAATTGTTTTCTTTTGCCTCAAACCGTTCGACCAGCGAAAAAATCCAAACCTGAGCGGGCCGGCTATTGCTGCGGCGCTGAACAAGGAATTTGCCGTGATCCAGGAGGCCTTCGTGCTGACCGTCCCGCCCCCGCCCGTGATGGGGCTCGGCACTTTTGGCGGATTCAAAATTTACGTCGAGGATCGCGGCGACCTGGGCTACGACGCTCTCTACCAGACCACCAGCAGCCTGGTCGGGAAAGGCGCGCAAACTGCGGGGTTGGCTGGACTTTTCTCGACCTTCACGGTCAACGTCCCGCAACTCGATGCCGACGTGGACAGGGTCAAAGCAAAATCGCAGGGCGTGCCGTTGCAGAGTCTTTTTGAAACGATGCAGATTTATCTCGGTTCGCTTTATGTTAATGATTTCAACCGGTTCGGGCGCACGTTTCAGGTCATCGCGCAGGCGGACGCCCGGTTCCGCGAGAAAGCGGAAGACATCACGCGATTGAAAATCCGCAACGCACAAGGCCAGATGGTTCCGCTCGGCACTCTCGTGAAAGTGAAGGAAGCGTACGGCCCGGATCGTGTCCAGCGCTACAATGGGTATCCGGCCGCGGAAATCAGTGGTGATGCCGCGCACGGTTTCAGTTCCGGCCAAGCCGAAGCCGCGATGGCAAAACTCGCGGACGAAAATCTGCCGAAAGGAATGGCCTTCGAGTGGACCGACCTGACCTATCAGCGCATCCTTGCGGGCAACACGGCGGTTTATATTTATCCGCTCTGCCTGCTGCTTGTGTTTTTGGTGCTGGCCGCGCAATACGAAAGCTTTCGTCTGCCCATTGCCATTATTCTGATCGTGCCGCTCTGTTTGCTCTTCGCGATGGTTGGGGTCTGGCTCAAGGGCGGCGACAATAATATTTTCACGCAAATCGGCTTGATCGTGCTGGTCGGCCTGGCCTGCAAGAACGCGATTCTTATCATCGAATTCGCCAAGCAAAAACAGGACGAAGGGATGTCGCCGTTCGACGCGGCCATTGAGGCGTGCCGTCTGCGGTTGCGTCCGATTCTTATGACCTCCATCGCCTTTGTGGCGGGCGTTTTTCCGTTGGTGATTGCGAGCGGCGCTGGCGCGGAAATGCGCCAGGCCATGGGCGTTGCCGTCTTTTCCGGCATGATTGGCGTGACGTTGTTCGGACTTTTTCTCACGCCCGTTTTTTTCGTGGTCCTGATGAAGCTCGGTAAAAAGAAAAAAACGCTGGCGCAAAGCACGCAGCCCATTCCACCTTCGGATCATTCGGGTATTAAAGGCGCGGTGGCGCTGTTGCTCGTCGGCGGTTTCCTCCTGGGTGGTTGCGCCGTCGGGCCAAATTACCGTCGCCCGAGCACCGACGCTCCGGCGGAATTTAAATCGGCCAACGCGATTGGCGCGTGGAAAGAAGCCGTCCCGCTTGATTATTTGGCGAAAGGCACTTGGTGGGAAGTTTTTGGCGACTCTCGCTTGAACGAATTGGAGTTGCAGGCAGCGGCGGCGAACCGGGAATTGCGGGCGGCCATCGCAAGAGTTGAGCAATCCCGCTCCACCGCGCGGCTCGCGGGGAATGAGCTGATTCCTTCGCTCGATTTCAATCCCAGCGCCCGGCGCGAGCGGTATTCTCCCAACCAATTGCCGAGTTTCGGGAGCATCACGATCAACACCTTTCGCGTCCCGCTCGATTTCAGCTACGAGGTGGATTTGTGGGGACGCATCCGCCGCGGGTTCGAAGCCGCGCGCGCCGACGCGCAAGGATCGTTCGCCGCGTTTCACGGAGTGTTGCTTGGCTTGCACGCGGACGTGGCGCGAAATTATTTCACGATCCGCGCGCTTGACGCAGAGATCGCCACGGTCAACGCCACCCTTGGTTTGAGAGGCGAGCAATTGAAACTGACGCGTGGCCGCTTCGATGGCGGCATCGGCACGGAACTCGATGTCGTCCGCGCTGAAACGGAACTCGCCACCGCCGAGGCGGAAAACGCCGTCCTCTCGCGCCATCGCGCCGAAATCGAAAACGCATTAGCCATTCTCGTGGGCGAAAATCCCAGTTCATTTCAGCTTTCCCCTTTGTCCGATCATCCAGCGTGGGCGCTCGATCCGCCGGTGATTCCAGTGGGTTTGCCCGCGCACTTGCTCGAACGCCGCCCAGACGTGGCGGAAAGCGAACGCCAGCTTGCCGCCGCCAACGCGCGCATCGGTGTGGCGAAAGCCGCTTTTTTTCCCGTGGTCCGCCTCACCGGCTCGGGCGGCTATGTCAGCGGCGACCTCGAAAATCTTTTGAGCTGGGACAGCCGCGTTTGGTCGATCGGCCCGGGCGTTTCGCTCCCGATTTTTGCCCAGGCCCGAAATCGCTCAAACTATCAGCGAAGCAAAGCGAGTTATGAAGAAGCGGTCGCGCGCTATCGACAGCAGGTGCTCGTGGCATTTGGTGATGTGGAAAACAGCTTGTCTGGCCTGCGGTTTTTATCTGAGCAAGCCGCCGCGCAGAACCGCGCCGTGGAAAGCGCGCAACGCGCTGCAGCGCTCGCCTTGCAACGCTATGAAGCGGGACTCGTCGGTTATCTCGACGTGGTGGATGCGAACCGCGCCGCGCTGGTGACGCAGCGGAGTCGCGCGCAGCTCGCCGGCGAACGCTTGATCGCCTCGGTGCAACTGATCAAGGCGCTCGGCGGGGGATGGAGCGAGGCGGAGCTTTTAATCCCGGCGCACGAGAAAAGAACCGCGCGGAGCGACCGAGGCGCAAAATTTTGACGGCCCGAGGAGAGAGTTTCGCTCGACCTGGCGAATCGCTCTGCTCAGTCTGGGGCGCTGGAAAATATCCTCCTGGCCGGCGCTTTTCGGAGCCGGCCTCGAGCCAGTTCCGCCCGGGCGCGCACGGCACCTAACTCGACTTTCACCCGGTCAACCTGCCGAACTCGATTTGGAGTTCACGCAAGTCCGCGCGCTGGTCGCCGGCCGCATCAGCAATGCCCGTGTCACGGCGGGAAATCTCGTGACCGGCGGCAGCACCGCGGGCACAACGATGCTCACAACCATCGGTTCACTCGATCCCATTTTTTGTTACTTCGACGCGGACGAAGCTTCCGTGCTGCGTTATCGCCAGCTCCATCGCGAGGGCAAGCGGATGAGCGCGATGTTTGAAAAAATTCCTGCGGAAATGGCGTTGGGAAATGAACAAGGCTTTCCTCACAAAGGCTCGATTGATTTCGTGGAAAACCAATTGAATCCGGCGACCGGGACACTTCGCGCGCGCGGCAGCGCCAAGGTGGAAATCTCCCTGGTAAGTCAGGCAACGGATGTCGCGGTTCTCGATGTATCAATGCCAGAAAGAAAAATAGATCGAAACCAATCCTGATCACACCTCGCGCATTTGCACCGCCTTGACGGTCTGGCCATCGACATTGATCGAGCTGATCACGACCACCGTGTTTCGTTTGCTCAATAATTTTTGCTCCACCAGCTTCTCGATGGCGTGGGAAATTGTTTTCTCGCGGTTGGCGTGGTCGAAAGGGATCGTCACGGAGCGGACGCCCCAGCAGAGCGCAAGTGAGTCAGCCACGCGTTGCGTATCGCAGATGGCGTAAACGGGGGAAAAACGGGGACGCATCCACGCCGCGTAATGAGCGGAGGGACCGTTCAAAGTAAAAACCAGGAGGGCTTCGGCTTTCAGTTCGTCCGCCATCACGACCGCGCTTTTGACCAGCTTCTCACGCGGGTTGGTCAGTTCGGCATGGTCCTGAAAATTTGCGCCGCCGCTGCGTTCGATTCGCTGCGCCACCCGATCGAAAACCTCCAGGCATTTCAGCGGATATCTCCCGACGGTCGTTTCGCCGCTAAGCATGATGGCGTCGGCCTGCTCGAAAACCGCATTGGCCACGTCCGTGACTTCAGCGCGCGTCGGGATTGGATTTCCGATCATGCTTTCGAGCATGTGCGTGGCGACAATCACGGGGCGTCCGATGCGCAAGCAGTATTTAACAGCGCGCCGCTGAATGATCGGCAATTCCTCGTACGGCACTTCGATCCCCAAATCTCCCCGCGCGATCATCAGTCCGTCGGATTCGTGGATAATCTCTTTCAGATTTTCGATCGCCTGCTGGTCTTCAATTTTCGCGATGATCAGCGGCTTGAGTTTCGCGTCGGCTACGACTGCTTTCAACTGCCGGATATCTTTCGCCTCGCGCACGAATGACAGAGCAATAAAATCCACACCCAGCTCGAGACCGAGCGCAATATCCTTCAGATCTTTTCCGGTCAGGGCGGGCAGACTGACTTTCACGCCCGGCAAATTGATATGGCGGCGGCTGCCGAGTTTTCCCGGAGTCAAAACTTCGCACTCAATCTTGTTGGCGAACTTTTTCAAAACCTTCATCTGGATCTCGCCGTTATCGAGCAGGACCACGTTGCCGACGTTGATGTCATTGACGAAATTCTCGTAGTTCACATCCACCGAAGAATGTTCCTCACTCTTTTCGCCGCGAACGGTGAGCGTAAAAATCTGCCCGGGTTTCAAATCCAGCGCGACGGGCAAATCCCCGGTGCGAATGGCCGGGCCTTGCGTATCCATGAGAATCCCGACCGAAACGTCCCGAGCAATCGCGGCGTCGCGAATGTCTTTGAAAACGCGGCGGACCCAATCGTGGGTCGCATGCGACATATTGAGGCGGGCGACATTCATCCCGGCATCGATCATTCGACCGATCATCTCCGGCGAATCCGTGGCCGGGCCAAGCGTGGCGACAATTTTCGTTTTTCTCATCGAGTCTTCCCAAACTGTTTGTCGGCGTAATCGAGAAAAATTTTCCAATCGCCCGCGGTCATGGAATGTTTTCCGGGGCGAATGTAAAAACCAAGCGTGCTGTCCATCAAATGACCGACTTCGGGCATTTTTTCCGAGGCCAATCCTTCCGAACCGACCAATCGATAAACTTTGTCCGCGGCTTTTAGCATCTCGAATTGTCCTTCCGGATTCGCCCACGAATCCTCCACCGCGTTGCAAAGCAATACGGGCCGTGGCGCGCACAATGCGATCAGGCAATGCTGGTCGAAGGGCAAACGCTCCGGCTCGTCATTGAACTTTTTAAATTCGCCGCAAAACCAATGGGGAAAGCTCGTATTGATCCGCTTGACCGATTCACCCACTTTGCCGCGCGCGGGCGAAGTTCCTCCGCAGCCCGCTTGCAGCGGAACGACCAGCGCAATCCGCTCGTCAAACGCGCCCGCGAGGATCGCGGCTTTGCCAAGCCGGGAATGGCCGACGACCGCAATTTTCTTTGGGTCAATTCTCCGATCCGTTTCGAGATAGTCCACGGCGCGCTGCAAACCCCACGCCCACGCCGCGATCGTTCCCCAGTCGTCCTGAGGATTTTTCGATCCGTGAAAGAAGGAGCGGACGCCGGACGTTGCGTTGGTCCGATCCGGCTCGATGTCATCGCAAAAAATGGTTGCGACCGCGTAACCGCGGTCGACCGATTGCTCAATGGCCCAGACATCGATCAGTTTTCCGCGACCCTCCTCGGTCGCACGATTCTTACGCACGCCGGGCAGTTTTTCGCTCATCCAGCCACTGGGAATCGGGACGATCTCGTTGGTAACGAGCGAGTAGTTGCCGGAGAAATTCAGACCGAGAAAGAGCGGTGCGGGGCCGTTCCTTTGATTCGGGATGATGACCATGAGACTGATGAGTGGGGTGCCTTTTTTTGCAAAGGAAATGGAAACAATCTTCAAGGTGGCTTTGCCGCCGAAACAATCCTTCTCAATCCCGTCCACCGTGATTTTGGTTTTTCCCGGGGACGGAAAATAGCCGTACTCATAATGTTGAAAAAGCTCCTTCAATTCCGGGCGGCGTTGCTTGCTCCAATCTTTTTTGCTCGAGACCGGCTTGCCCTTGAAGGTCAAAAGGGCGTCGGGCAAATCGGGTTGAACCGGCAGTTTCTCAACAGGGGGAAATGATTTCGCGGAGGCAAATCCCGCGCAAAGAAAAAGCCACGAGAGAAGGATTGGAAAGGTCTTCACCGGAGTAATTTCGCCAATTCCCGGTAGCGAGGGCAAGTCACAAGATGGTCGTTGACCATTCCGATGGCCTGCATGAAGGCATAGCAAATAGTCGAGCCGACAAACTTAAACCCGCGTTTGAGCAATTCCTTGCTCATCGCCTCCGACACTGCCGTGCTCGCCGGAACTTCTTTCATCGAGCGAAATTTATTCACCTGCGGTTTGCCTCCGACGAATTGCCAAAGGTAGGCATCGAAGCTTCCAAATTCCTGTCGCACCTCGAGAAATGCTTTCGCGTTTTGGATCGAGGCGGCGACCTTCAATCGGTTGCGCACGATTCCCGGATCGCCGAGCAGTTCCGCCACTTTTCCTGCGTCATATCGGGCAATCTTTTTTGCATCGAAGTTGTCGTACACGCGACGATAATGCTCGCGCTTTTTCAGGATTGTGTCCCAGCTCAGACCGGCCTGCGCCCCTTCGAGAATGAGAAACTCAAAAAGCGATTGATCGTCGTGTACCGGCACGCCCCATTCGGTATCATGATAAAAAATGGACCGTTCGTTCTGGGCCCATGGGCAGCGACTCATGGCGAAAATTCTCGCGTGCCTGCCTCAGGAATCAAGGGCTTTTCGACACGGCGAAAAGCTTTGGAGGCTGGTGGAAATTAAGCGGACGATCCGAACGGCCGGACGGAGCTGAAGGTTGCATGCGTCGCTGAGCTTGTATAATTATCCTTTCCACACATCCACGAACCCATGCTTCCAAACTTCGAAAACCTGTTTGTGTTCGCGCAGTTTATGATCGCGGCGAATTCCACGTTCGCTCAGACCCGGATCGCGCCAACTTATTTTCGCTCGGATAGCGGGCTGGCGAACACCGATGCTGGCTCTTTGCCCGACC